>NZ_JBTLNE010000092.1:0-8676 GCF_054457435.1 Halovulum sp. GXIMD14793
AGCGCTTTTCAAATCCGTTGCACAAACATGCGACCTCTTCCCACCAGACGAGTGCCGAAATCTCTTCAAGGCTGCCGGGTATGTTGCAGATTAAATGGACGGTGCTCTAAAGCGTTTCGGGATAAACCTGAGACAAAAAATTATCCTGAAACGCAGTGATAAGCCTATATGGTGTACGCGTTTCGATTTTATGTGATGTCTCAAGGTAAACTCGAAACGCTTTAAAGATGCCTTTTAAAGCCATCAGACGTAATGCCAGAAACAGACGAACGTAGTTTGTTTCATCATGCCAGGAATTTTCAAACCACTCGCGAATTCGATGCCGCGAATGGCTAAGTTCTCAAAACTCAGCGTTTCAGAAGCTCGTCTTGGTGCAATCCAAACACGATACCTTCTATTAGCGGCCCAAGGTTCTGGACCACCAACCACGTTTTTCGCCGTCACCGCTCTCGGTCTTTGCCGGGGGCTCTGCCGTGTCTTCGGTTTTCGTTGCCATTGCCGTCTCTGCAGAGACGCGGACGCGTTGTTTGCGGGCGGGTTTGGCTGGTTCGGCTGGGGTCTCTGCCGCCTCAGCAACAGTGGGTTCCGGGACAGGGGCGGCTTTTGCCTCCTCTTTTGCCGGTGCGTCTGCAGTATCGCCATCTGCGTTGTCTGTTGCTTCTGCGGCCTCTGCGCTTGGTGTCTCCGCTGCAGGGGACGGCTTTTTGCGTGACCGGGTACGGCTGCGGGTGCGCTTGGGCTTTTCTGCAGGCGCTTCTGCCTCGGCGGCCTCAGCAGGTTGATCCTGTGGTGCGTCCGCAGTTTCCTCGGCATCCGCACCTTCGCTTTGGGCCTCCTGCGATGTTTCACCATCCTCATCGCGGGTTGATTTGCGGCGACGACGGCGGCGGCGGCGTTTTTTGGGCTTTTCGTCCTGTTCTTCCGGGGCGAGGGCCTCTACATCAGCCTCAGTGGGTTCCTCTTCCTCGTCCATTTCGATGACGCTGTCGATCACACCTGAGGTCAATTCGGCTGCTGGAATGATCCGGGTCGCGGTTTTCAAACGCTCCATACGATAGTCGGGGCTGATCAACTGCGGGTCACCCTCAACGCGAATGGATAGGCCAAAGCGGCTTTCGATCATCGCCACATGCTCGCGTTTCGCGTTCAGCATGTAGTTCGCGATGTTGACCGGGGCCGTCACCAGCACCTCCCGGGCGCGGCGACGCACGCCTTCCTCTTCCAGTTCGCGCAGAATGGCCAGGGTCAGGCTGTCATCCGAACGGACGCGCCCGGTTCCGTGGCAATGCGGGCAGGGGGCGGTTGTTGCCTCCAACATGCCGGGGCGCAGACGCTGGCGGGACATCTCCAAAAGGCCAAAGCCAGAAATGCGACCGACCTGAATGCGGGCGCGGTCGGTTTTCAGCTTGTCTTTCAGGCGTTTCTCAACCGCGTTGTTGTTTTTGCGGTCTTCCATGTCGATGAAATCGATGACGATCAAACCGGCCAGATCGCGCAGCCGCGCCTGTCGTGCCAGTTCTTCGGCGGCCTCAAGATTGGTCTTGAGTGCTGTGTCTTCGATGGAGCCTTCCTTGGTGGACCGGCCAGAGTTCACATCCACCGCGACCAAAGCTTCGGTCACGTCGATAACGATATACCCGCCGGATCTAAGCTGCACGACGGGGTTGAACATAGCAGACAGGTAGTTTTCCACCTGATAGCGGGCGAACAAGGGCAGCGCGTCGGTATATTCTTTCACGTTCTTGGCGTGGGACGGCATGAGCATTTTCATGTAGTCCTTGGCCTCACGGTAACCGCGCTCCCCTTCGACAAAGATCTCGTCGATATCTTTGGAATACAGGTCGCGGATCGAGCGCTTGATCAAAGATCCTTCTTCATAGATCGGCGCAGGCGCGATGGACTGCATGGTCAGGTCTTTGATCTGCTCCCATTGACGCAGCAGGAATTCGTAATCGCGCTTGATCTCTGCTTTGGTGCGCTGTGCGCCGGCGGTGCGGATGATCAGACCGGCCCCTTTCGGCACAGTGATTTCCGAGGCGATATCTTTCAGCTTCTTGCGGTCATTGACGTTGGTGATCTTGCGGCTGATCCCGCCACCGCGCGCGGTGTTGGGCATCAGAACGCAATAACGCCCGGCCAGCGATAGATAGGTGGTCAGCGCGGCACCTTTGTTGCCACGCTCTTCTTTGACGACCTGGACCAGGAGGATCTGGCGAACCTTGATCACTTCCTGAATTTTGTAGCGGCGGACGCGGGTCCGGCGTGGGGCGATTTCCTCTTCTACGGCGCTGGCACCGACCTGGTCGATATTCTCATCTTTTTCGTCTGCCTGGCCTTCGGTGCCGGCATCCTGAGCGTCATCGGTATCTGCGGCTTCGGCTTCTGCCTGATCGCCGGGTGCAGCTTCCGCCGATGTATCTTCATCTGCGGCCTCTGCCTCATCGCTATTGGTGTCAACTGCCGCATCACGCGCTTCGGGCAGGTCCTCGACCAGGGTCGAGCCGTCGTCATCCGCGTCGACATCTGCGGTCACCACTTCGTCGGTGCTGCTGGGTGCCCCTTCGTTGGCCGCCTTGGAGCGTGACCGGCGGCGTGACCTTGGGCGACGACGGGTTGGTTTTTCCTCTTCCTCGTCGTCCTGCGTGCGGTTTAGCTCAGCCTCTTCGGCCAAAAGCGCTTCGCGGTCGGCCGTTGGGATCTGATAGTAATCGGGATGGATCTCAGAGAAGGCCAAAAACCCGTGCCGATTGCCGCCATAGTCGACAAATGCCGCCTGAAGCGACGGTTCGACCCGTGTCACTTTGGCTAGGTATATATTTCCGGCGAGTTGCCGTTTATTCAGCGATTCAAAGTCAAATTCATCAACTTTGTTTCCTTCGACCACCACAACGCGGGTTTCTTCCGCGTGGGTGGCATCGATCAGCATTTTCTTTGCCATAATGTCTTTCGTAGGCACGCCGTAACTGCCGGGCCCTTATGGGTCGGGCAGGGGCAGGGCCTATATCTTGGGGATCAGCACGGCGCATACAGATGGGCGCGCCAGGTCCTAAGGACCGGCCCGCACAAAGGGGTATCGTTGCGTCGCGTTGCATCGCGGTTATGTTCTCCGGCCCTACGCATAGGGCCAATTTCATCAGGCCCACCGGGCCAATCGGGATGTGCTTTGCGCACTGCCACTCTCCAATTTCGGCCCTGGGCGGGTTCCGCCGAGGTTGCCGGGAGAATGGCGAATCTACTGTCACAATGCCGGAGTCGTAGCCCGACATCTGGCAAATGATACGCATTTCACATAGTGTTTTACAAATGCTTTTTCTCTGCCGCCGGATGATGCTATCTTGGGCCCATACCCCGAAAACGGGACATAAGACCAAGAACGAGCAGGGTATGAGGCGGTTTTTTCTGGCGGTATTCGCCACTTTTTTCCTGATGTCCTCAGGAAACGCTAACGCGCAGACCGAGGTCCGGCGCGATCTTGGGGGTGTTCTTACATTGCAATTCGATCTGGACCGGTCGGTGCCGTTCCGCGTCACGCATCTGCGCGGCCCTGATCGGATCAGGATTGATCTGCGCGCGGCCAGTTTACCCTCAACCGAACTGGCGCCTGTTGGCCGGATCACTGCGCTGCGCCGCAGCCGGGCTGGGCGCTGGACCGGGGTCACTGCCCTTCTGGATCAACCGATGGTTCTGGATGCGGCGGCCTATACCGCGCCGGGGCGCTTAAGCGTGCGGTTGCGTCCAACCGATCCGGCCAGTTTTGCCCTGGCAGCGTTGGACCTGAGCGATGCGCCAAAGGACAAGCCCCTGATCGTTCTGGACCCCGGGCATGGCGGGATTGATCCGGGTGCGTTGCGCTTTGGTGTGGCGGAAAAGGATGTCACGCTGACCTTTGGCCTGGAACTGGCCGAGCTTTTGCGCAGTTCAGGGCGCTACAAGGTGCTTCTGACGCGCAAGACGGATAAATTTGTGCCCTTGTCCGGGCGCGTCGAGATCGCCCGCGAGGCGGGGGCTGATCTTTTTCTGTCGCTACACGCCAATACATTGCTGAAAGGCGATCTGTCCGGGTCCACCGTCTATGTCTTGTCGAGAATCGCTTCGGATGCGCAATCCGCCGCCATGGCAGAGTTCGAAAATCGCGCTGACATCGTGGCCGGGCACACGGCCGCACCCGGGGACGGGGATATTGCCGATATTCTTTTGGAACTGAACCGATCCGCCACGGCAAAACGCTCGGGCATTGCGGCGCGGTTGCTGGTGCAAAATCTGGCGGACAGCGTGGGTGTCGTTGAGAACAAGCCGCTGAAATCGGCCAATTTCAAGGTGTTGCGCGCCCCTGATATGCCGTCCATCCTGCTGGAGTTTGGCTTTCTGTCCAACCAGACCGATCTGGCCCGGATGCAATCACCGGAATGGCGGGCCGAGGCGGGGAATGCGGTGCTGAACATGCTGGATGCCTGGCAGAAACAGGATGGCGATCGCATGATGATCACAGATGTTGGCCAGTAATCGCCTTACGCAGGGATGTGTTTTGCCTTGGCCGTCGGCTTGGGGTAAACTGGGCCGATAAAACAAGAGGACGAGCCGTGTTTCGCGAGACTTTGAACTTTCTGGGCTTTCTGTTCACCTGGCTGAGCCTGGGCGCCTTGATGGGCGTGGGGCTGCTGGCAGGGATCTTCTTCTATTACAGCCACGACCTGCCCAACACCAACCAGTTGTCACAATACGAACCGGCCACGATCAGCCGGGTGTTCTCTGCCGATGGGCTTGTGATGGACGAGTTCGTTAAGGAGCGGCGCATGTATACGCCGCCCGATGAAATCCCCGATCTGGTGAAACGGGCCTTCATCAGTGCGGAAGACAAGAATTTCTATACTCACCCTGGGTTTGATATCCGGCAAATCGCGGCTGCAGCCTATAGCGCTGCACGCGGCGGGCGGGTCCGCGGGGCATCGACGATCCCTCAGCAGGTGGCGAAAAACTTCCTTCTGTCTTCGGATCGGAAGGTTTCGCGCAAGATCAAGGAATTGATCCTGTCTGTCCGTATTGATCAGGCGCTGAGCAAGGATGAGATCCTCGGCTTGTATCTGAATGAGATTTTCCTGGGCCAGAACTCCTATGGTGTGACCGCAGCAGCCCAGACCTATTTTGCAAAGACCCTGGAAGAATTGACGCCTGCGGAAGCTGCCTATCTCGCGACATTGCCAAAAGCGCCAAGCACCTATCACCCGGTCCGCCAGAAGGATCGTGCTATCACCCGGCGCAATTTCGTTCTGAAAGAAATGAACGAGAACGGCTATTTGTCGGATGAGGATTACCTAGAAGCCAAGGAAAGTGATCTGATTACGGTGCAGTCGGGCGATATCGTGTCGGCCCGAAATGCGCTGCCCCCTCGGGATTACTTCACCGATGAAATCCGCCGCCAGTTGTCCACCAAACTGGAGGGGGGCGGCGATGAGCTGTTTTCCGGCGGCCTGACCATCCGTGCGACAGTCAAGCCCGAGTTGCAGGCCGCCGCAGCGAAGGCCTTGCGTGATGGGCTTGAGAAGTACGACCGCGGCACCGGCACCTATCAGGGACCGGTGACAACCATAGACTTTCAGGAATTGGGCACGACCGAGGAAGACTGGCGTAAGGCGCTGGCAGACACGCGTGTGCCGCGCGACATCGTAGGTTGGATCCCCGCCGTCGTGCTGGAGGTTGGTGAAAGTTCCGCCCGTATAGGGATCGAAGGTGTCGAGAACGACCAGGATGGTCATTTTCTGACTTATAACGACGCCAAATGGGTTTCGCGCATTCGTGCGGGTGATGATCGGCCGAACCGAAAACGCTCTATCGGTGACCTTTATCGCGTTGGCGATGTTGTGCTGGTCAAGGCGATCATTCAAGGCGGTGAATTCAAGCGCTGGTCCATGCGGCAGGTGCCCGAGGTTCAGGGCGGCTTCATGGCCATGGATGTGACCACAGGGCGTGTTCTAGCGATGCAGGGCGGGTTTTCCTACCAGCATTCGGTGTTCAACCGCGCGACCCAGGCGACGCGTCAGCCTGGCTCATCCTTTAAACCGTTTGTCTATGCTGCCGCGCTGGATAGTGGATATCATCCGAACTCTGTCGTTGTGGACGCCCCGATCGAGGTGCTGTCCGGCGGGGAGATCTGGCGGCCCACCAACTCTTCCAACCGTTTCTATGGGCCTGCGCCCATCCGTACGGGGATCGAGCAGTCGCGAAACCTGATGACGGTGCGGATCGCGCAGGATATCGGTATGGACCGCGTGTCAGAATATGCCGAGCGTTTTGACGTATATGAGAACATGCCGCACCTGCTGTCCTATTCGCTTGGCGCAGGGGAAACGACGCTGTTCAAGATGGTCGCAGCTTATGCGATGTTCGGCAATGGCGGCAAATATGTGGAACCGACCCTTGTCGACCGTGTGCAGGATCGCAACGGTAAGACGATTTATCGCCACGACCCGCGCGTCTGCCGGGGCTGTAACGAACAGGCGTCTGCTGTGAAACTGCCTTGGATATGGAACAGCTCGCGCCAGGTTATGGACCCGGTGACAGCCTATCAATTGAGTTCCATGATGCAGGGCGTTGTGTCTCGCGGTACCGCGGCCTCAACCGTCGGCAAGGTTTTGGGCGTGCCGATTTCGGGCAAGACCGGGACCACGAATGATGCCAAGGATGCCTGGTTCATCGGCTTCACACCCAAGATCGCTGCAGGTTGTTATATCGGTTTTGATACGCCGCGTCCGATGGGGCGGGGGGCTTATGGTGGTACCCTTTGTGGTCCGGTATTTGCCGATTTTATGAAGGTAGCCTTAAAGGATCACGGTTCTTTCAAACGCCCGCAACCGCCAGGCACTGTGTTTGTCAAAATTGACCGCTTCACGGGGCAACGCCTTTCAAACCGTGCGTCGGGCGGCAATGTGATATCCGAGCTGTTCCGCGCGGGTGAAGAGCCAGCCGTCGGGGCCTATGGTAACTACATCGATGGCGGTTTCGCAATGGGCTCGGACTTGCCTTTGTTTGAAGGCGCGCGCGTTGTCAATCAGGAGGTCACGGTTGGCGGTGAGCGCAAGGTCATCCCACAAAAACCGGGGCTTGGATCGCTTTCGTCGGGTGGGCTTTACTGACGATTGTCTCAAAAGCTCGACGGCGAAAGCGCTGCAGGTTAAAACCTGCACCGTCATTCTTGCAGTCCTGCCGAACAGCATGTAATTCAAGCGCTTGCACCCGCTTTTGCGGGACAGGCTAGGGACGGGACAGATGCGCGCAGAAACCCAAAATCAGATCGAAGAGATTACAAAATCGCTTGAGCTTCTGCGTCAGCGGGTTGGGTGGGACACAGCCGAGCATCGGTTGGAAGAATTCAACGCGATGTCCGAAGACCCCGAGCTTTGGAATGACCCGGCCAAGGCGCAGAAGCTGATGCGCGAACGCCAGCAATTGTCCGATGCCATTGATCAATGCAAAACCATCGAGACCGAGTTGCAGGACAATGTTGACCTGATCGAACTGGGCGAGATGGAAGAGGATCACGACGTCGTCCAGGAAGCGGAGGCCGCTTTGGCCGTGCTGAAGGACCGGGCCGCTGCCGCGGAGCTGGAGGCCCTGCTGAATGGCGAGGCGGACGGCAACGACACATTTCTTGAAATCAATTCCGGCGCGGGCGGGACCGAGGCCTGCGACTGGGCGCAGATGCTGCAACGCATGTATGTCCGTTGGGCCGAAGCACATGGCTACAAGGTGGAACTACAATCGGAAGAGGCGGGATCCGAGGCCGGGATTAAATCCTGCGCCTATAAGATTTCCGGGACCAATGCCTATGGATGGCTGAAATCAGAGAGCGGGGTCCACCGTTTGGTGCGGATTTCACCGTTCGGGAAGGGCACGCGTGAAACCTCCTTCGCATCGGTCTGGGTGTATCCGGTGGTGGATGACAATATCGAGATTGAGGTCAATCCGGCTGATATCCGTATCGACACCTATCGGTCCTCGGGCGCGGGCGGTCAGCACGTGAACACTACGGACTCGGCGGTTCGGATCACCCACGCGCCAACGGGCATTGTCGTGACCAGTTCTGAAAAGTCGCAGCATCAGAACCGGGATATCGCGATGAAAGCGCTGAAATCCCGGCTGTATCAAATGGAACTCGACAAGCGGAACGAGGCGATCAATGCAGCCCACGAGGCCAAGGGCAGCGCGGGCTGGGGCAACCAGATCCGATCTTACGTTCTGCAGCCTTATCAGATGGTCAAGGACCTGCGGACCAATCACGAAACCTCGGACACACAAGGTGTGCTGGATGGCGACCTTGATGGGTTCATGGCGGCCACGTTGGCGCAGGACGTAGCGGGCAAGTCGCGCAGCGATGTGCAGAGCGACGATTAGGGCCTGTTACGCTATCCCCGTGGGCTGCACCCACGACGCCGGAACGCGACCTTTTTGAGGTAAGGTCGCTTCAGATCTGTAAATCCCGTTAGGCCGCTAATTGTATGTGGCCACATAGCTAGTTTTCAGAGTGGCATCGCTGACCTTTTGGGTGAATCGGACTTTCCAACAGCGCGCAGCGAAGGTCTTGAACGATGAAGATTTTCTGATGCGGGCCAGGGTGCGCGGTTTCGGCTTGGCCTGAGTGTGGTCCGCGTTGGAAAATCTCTCAGGGAGGAAGCTGCGGGG
>NZ_JBTLNE010000093.1:0-8428 GCF_054457435.1 Halovulum sp. GXIMD14793
CGCTTGAGCAATTTGAGGGCTCCGCGCCCGGCGCGCTTGCCCAAAACGAAACCAACGAATATGAAAACCAGACCCGCAGACTCTCGTTATGAATGAGGGAGCCTCGGGGGGCAGGTCAATCTGGCCATTGCCATTGCGATCAATGGCCAGCAACGCATCATCCGGCGACACCCAGCCCATATGTTCCCTGAACCCATCCGCGTCCAGATCGAAATGGACCTCCGAGTCATGAATAGATATCAACTCGACCCCGTCCCCATCCATATCAATAACGACCGGGTCAAATAGGGAGACAATAAGGTCCTCGAGATCTTCAATCCAACTTGGAACTACGATCTCATGAGCTGCATTTAATATTTCTTGAGCTATAGGTGATATAGCTTCAATTATATTCTCGGCGTTTTGTACTATTGCGTCTACAATGGATTCGACCAGCCCAACCACAGCCGATACCGCTACGCCAGCTGCACTAGCAATTTCCTCAATCACACCACTTTCAATAAGCTGACGAACTACGTATCCGGCCGCGCTCCCCAAAGCGCCCGCTATCAAAGGGTCCCCAGCACTCCCACGCCAACAAAGCCAAGATGTGCGCCAACCACAGCAGAAACGGCTATGCTGAACATCAATTCAGCCGCCTCAGCCGTAGTCATACCATCCCCGTCGTCAATATCTGGAATTGATGTGACGATCCCTTCAAACAATCCGATTGCAGTACCCGTCTGCAATGCTGCAATGCGATTGGCTGGCATCGGTACCTTCCCAAGTATCCAGCTCAAACCAAGAGAAAATATATTCATTCTTCACCCCACTCCAATATTTAGGCTTTTATATAGCGCCATCTAATTTTAAAATCGATTCGACAACACTAGATCTTTCAGGAGGGCTAAAGCTACTAAGGTATATATAGCAATTATTTCCAGACGCCCTCATTAGTGCTGGAAGAACAAATGTACGTCTCTTTTTGAGCTTAATCTCAACGAGCATGGGATCACCTTTTTCATTCGGAAGATGGACGCTTTCTATTTCGTCAGCTGATATAGTAAATTTGAGAGGACTGATCTCTATTCCTCTTTTGCTGATAGAAAGATATCTTGCGCGAGAAATATAGTAGGTATACGAAACAGAAAGCAAAGTAATAAAAAATAAGTAAAAATAAATACGATAATCCGTGGAATTTCCCGATAGATAAAAAGATACAAAAACTGCAAAAAATAGGAACCACAGAAACGCGGATGCAAATATGTTTAATTTATTTGATATCTTATATGATTTCTGCAAAGTTAATCCTCGTTCTCCCAAACCCATTACGAGTTTAATCTCAAATTTTGCGGGCTACTAATTGCAAAAAATTGTTCGCGAGATAGCTGACTCTGGAAACCAGCCGATTCAGACACAAACGAAAAAGAAATCGAAAACCAAACACCCCACGACGGCAGCATTCACGTTTGGACCTGACTCGTCAACCAAACTCTCAGCGGCAGCTTGTGGCGTTTATCACAGGTCAGTCTTAGGGAGTTAGGGTGTGGTGTGCCGCACAGATATAAGTGACAAGCATCCCCTCATCATATTTTACAGCAGTGGCGGTCAGCCTCCCTCTTTGCGATACAGCTTTTGCGAGTAGGTTGGAATTTTGGAACTGTGCAAGATAGCTTATCAGGGCATTGGGATTTCAGGCTTCAGGTCCAACATGATATCAGGTCTTAGGGCTGCTTTCGAGGCGGCTCTTCAACAGCACAAGGAGTTGATGGGCGAGGTTTTTCTGGTGTTTCCAAAGTTGGACATTCACGACGATTCCAACTTCTGGGCCTTGGTGGAGCGGGATCGTGGCGCGCATGTTATTCGTGTGAGCGGTGGCGTTGTCAGCGCGGTGGAAGAGCTGTGGAGTGAGGCATTTGCAGACCAGACATTTCTCGCTGGTGCCGATATGCCTTTTGTTGCCCGCAACGACGATGCCATTCACGTCTCTCTTACCTGGCTGATGCTGCACGAATTGCAGCATGTAACACTTGGCCATTTTGATTTGCTCGGACAGCACTACGTGGGGTCGAGTGTAGCTGAGTGAGAAATGACACCCTCTCATGAGCATTTTTGATTTTCCCGACATGATGAAACTACCCCGCTGGCGCGGGATGGTCAAAGTTTGTAGCCTGTGCAGGCGCTGGAGACGGTAGGCCGAACCGATGGTTGTCATTCTCTCATCCGCGGATTGGATACCGCCTGACCAAATTCGATACGGGTGACCTCCCTCTAAGACCGGATGTTTGTCCCAAAGCGTAGACCGAGGATTTCCCTATCCATGGCCCCCATCTCCAGCGTACTACACAGGCAGGCTGAGTGGGCGGTCAGACCGTCAGTGGCGTCTTGCGAGCGATATCCCAGATGAACCCGGCTAGTTCCCGCGCGATTGCCGCCAATACGCGGGGTTGCGGTTTCCCGGTTCGGCGCAGATGACGGTACCGCTCGCACAGTCTGGTTTGCGCCTTCCAGCCAATATCCTTGATCTGCTGCGGCAGATGTGCCGAGCGCTTCAGGTACGGATGCCCTTCCTTGGGTGGATGGGAGAGTGTCCGGTCTTTTGTGTATGACTGATCCGGTTCATGCTTCACCGAAAGGAAGCATGAATGACTATCTCAAAGGAAATTCTGGATGAACTTCTTCAGGGCGTTGAGCGCGCTGAAGACCTGCTCGGCGATGCCGGGCTGATGAAAGAGCTGAAGATCAAGCTGATGGAGCGGATGCTGGGCGCCGAGTTGACCGCACACGGCACTGGCCCGCGAGTTGCTGTTCGCCCTGCACAATATTGGTGAGGATGATCCCCTGGACAGCTATTTCCAGCCAATGTTTCAGGCCCTGGCCGCTGAAGCCTGGCGCCTAGCCTGTACCCCTTCGCCAACCTCTATGCCTGAGCCTCGGACCGACCTGGTGCGCAAAGCCCTCGACCTGACGCTTGGCAGTCTGGAAAGCAACTTGACCATGGACGAACTTGCCAGTGTGCTCGCCACCACACCCCGAACCCTGTCCCGCCGCTTCATGGATGAACTCGGCATGCCCTGGCGCGCCGCCCGCCAACGCCTCAGGATGATCCGCGCTCTTGAAACCATGGCCCAGGACACCGCCCCGGTAACCGAGATCGCGCTTGACATCGGCTACACTTCCACATCTGCCTTCAACACCGCATTCTGCCAGTTCACAGGCCAAACCCCCACCCAGTTTCGCGCAAGCTTGCGCCGTTAGGTCAGCTAGGCCATCAAACACATATCTACGCTTGTTTTCCCCGCCCCATACCTGCTAGACCCACCGGTGGAGACGTGGCCGAGTGGTCGAAGGCGCTCCCCTGCTAAGGGAGTAAACGTTAACGCGTTTCGAGGGTTCGAATCCCTTCGTCTCCGCCACCCACACATTTTATCCTTGTTTTTCAGATTGATACTGCAAAACAAGGCTTTGTGCAACTTGCGCTGCTACAATAGGCTGCTACAGTAAGCTCCATGAATCCACGTGTATCAGTCCCCAAAATCTTCCTGCGTGGGAACAAGTGGTACGTCCGTGTGCAGGTACCAAAGTCGATGCAGGAACGCCTGAAGCGCAAGGAATACTGGGTTTCCCTGCGAACTTCTGATCGGGCAGAAGCATTGCAACATGCAACCGCTGCCACCCAGAAGAAGCGGCGTGAGATATCTGCGGTGTATCGAAGGCTCAGCGCCATCAAGGAAACGTTCCACGAACTGGATGCTGACCAGCAGTTGGCGTTGGGCCGAGAAGCCTATGCAACACATGTCCGTGGCGGTGCCGATCTTATTGCGGAGTTCGAGGCCAGCAGCTTCGATACGCTGAAGGCATTCACAGAAGCCCGATCCGAAACGGTTGATGATCTCGTCGCGAGATTGCGACTGGCACGATCTGATACCCCGCACATTCGCGTCATGGCTCATACGCTGATGGAAGAGAACGGTATAAGGCTGCCAGAGGGATCACTGGCGTTCCAGCAACTATTGGAAATCTGTGCCGACACATTCATTGAAGCGAAACGGAATGAACTTGCCCAATTGCGAGGTCGTGCAGTGCATGATGCCCCGAATCCGCATTATGTGGATGCGGTGACGGGTGGACCAAAAGCGTACGTTTCCTTGGGTGATCAACTTGCCCTACCACCCGAACCAACGCCGAGCCTAACCGCGTTGATGGAGAAGTTCTTAGATAACCCGACTAAGCTGCGGACTGACAAAACCAAAAGGTCGATTAGAGCGTATCTCGGTGTGGTTTTCCAAATCCTTGGAGATGACAAACCCGTCGACGAGATCACGGAAGAAGATTGCGAACAGGTGCGCGATCTGATCGCCAGACTCCCGCCGAATTTCATGAAACTGCCAGATGCAAATAAGTTGACTATCGAAGAGTTGGCAGCACGTGCAGAACGCAAGGGTATGGCAAAATTGTCCCCGACTGGCGTGAACAACTACTTACGGTGGCTGCTGACGTTCCTGAGTTGGTGTCACCGCAAAGGTAAGATGGTTAAGATGCCAACCGCATATGCTGAGATCGCAATCGCAGACCCAGTGCGCAAAGAGGACAAACGGGCCGCGTTCTCCAACGACCAGTTGAATGTCATCTTTTGCAGTCAGGTCTATCAGGAGCAACAACGCCAAAGCAGCCTATTCTGGGTGCCGCTGATCGCCATCTGGAATGGGATGAGGTCCAATGAGATATGCCAGTTGGATGTTGCTGATATCAAGCTTGAAAAGAACATCTGGGGTTTCGATATCACACACATCAGCGCAACGGGGGGTGACGACAAATCTGTCAAGACAGGGAGTTCAATTCGTTTTGTTCCGATGCACCCTCGACTGATTGACTTTGGTCTCTTGGATTTCCACCGCGAACGGCCACCGCAGGCAAAACTATTCGGGGACATCACCCGTGGGTCAGACGGTTACTACTCGACCAATTTTAGCAAGAAAGTGAACCGCTATCTTAAGGCTATTGGGACGCATGGACCGAAGCACAAATTCCATTCGTTCCGTCACAATTTCAGGGACGCCCTTCGAGAGGGTCGCGTGGACTCCGAGGTCGGCAAGGCGCTCGGCGGTTGGACTAGAGGAAACACGAGCGCCTTTGACATCTATGGCAACGGTTTTCGCGTTTCCCGTCTAAAGGATGAAATTAACAGGGTCGATTACCCCGAAGTGGATTGGTCCTGCGTCATGGCCCGATAATGCACCCCCTGTTCACTTTAGAATACCAAGGCTAATGTCCTTGAAAAAAATGGATTTCCGATGACTGGCAAATACGACGATCTCAACAAGACCCAACTGATCGAGCTTTTGGAAAAGCACGACCGCACCAAGAAGCTTGGGCTGGTGTGGGAACGGGATGAGATCGATGCTGACAAGGCATTGGATCACGACTTCATCGTCGCCCAGATCGACGGTGATTTGTCGGACAAACCCGCACCTTGGGACAATCTGGTGATCGAAGGCGACAACTATGACGCCTTGCGCTGGCTGCGGATGACACATCGGGGGCGGGTGAAGTGCATCTACATCGACCCGCCCTACAACACGGGCAACAAGGATTGGGTCTACAACGACCGCTACATGAGTGCGGATGATCGGTTCCGTCAATCTACATGGTTGGAGTTCCTCTACCGCCGCCTGATGTTGGCACGTGACTTACTGGCCGAAGATGGTGTGATCCTGATTTCCATCAATGATGATCAGAGGGCCTTGTTGGAGTTGATGGCGGATGAGGCGCTACCAGGGATGCGGGTTGGTTCGTTTGTCTGGCGAAATAGAACTGGAGGAAATGACGCCAAAGGTGCGTTTTACAACGACAACCACGAACACGTTCTTGCATATTGCAAATCTGACTTTCGTTTTGTCGGAAACCTTCGCAATGAGGCAGCGTATTCCAACCCAGATGACGACCCACGAGGGCCGTGGACGAAAGATAATCTGACCAAAGCCCACGACCGCTTTCAAAGGCCAAATACCTACTACCCAGTCCTTGATCCTGAAACTGGCGTTTGGTATCCGTGCAATCCTGATCAGGTTTGGCGTTACCCGAGTAGGTTAAACAAAGAGGAACGATCCTTCGCGGAATTGTTGGACCAGGATAACTCAGGTGCTGTGAAGTGGTGGCTGCGCAACCCCGAGAATGAGACTTGGGCGACACGGTTAATGTTACCATCTGGGAAACGCTTTTTCCCCGACTTCGTTGTCGGTATCGCGGGACGCACGAGTACCGACGGCATTGCACTAGTCGAAATAAAGGATGATGGCAGCACAGGGCGGCTTCAGTCGGACAACAATATAGAAAAAATCAGGGTACAGCATCGCGAGTACAAAAACGTTTTCTGGACATATCGTTCTGATGGAGTTTGGGTCCGTGCGGCCTATGAAGGCAGCCTTCATCGTATCGTCGATCAGAAGCGGTTCGAGATCGCGGAGATTGTCTTCCTCGACTGACGTTACAGTATAAACATTGCCTCAATGACGCCGATATGCCGTGCGGGATCAAACGCAGCAGAGGCGTCATTCACGATGTGATTGATCTCAAGACGGTAGAGTTCGCTTACCGCTAATGCCATCTTCTCTGGTGACGGCTGTGCTTGCAGATCGTTCACGACCTGCTGCACGGCTTCAACAACCAGCTTGAGGCGGTCGATGTCGATAGTAGACGGCTTTGTCACGATGCTACCCTCCACCAGTGCCGATGCAGACACCTCATACAGAGCGGCCAGCATTTCCAGACGGTCCATGGTGACCTTGGACAATCCATTCTCCATGCGTGAGAAGCTGGCCCCACTGATGCCGATGCACTCGGCAGCCTGCTCAAGGGTGAAGCCTGCCTGTTCTCTTGCCTGTTTGAGTGTCTGGTAGATCGCCACGGGGTTGGTCTCTTCTTCAAATACACTTCCATCCTTACATTTTTTGCAACACTCGTGAAGCCTATTCGCTGTCATCACGAACAGGGTAGCGAATCACTTACGAAAAACGTAATAATGTAAGTCATGAGACTCAATGACTTCTTGACTGCTGAGAACACTTCCATGGGGGACTTTGCGAAGACTGTTGGCACCACCACAGCCACGATCAGCCGCGTTGCTGACGGCATCGTCGTCCCTCGCAAAGACCTGATGCACCGTATCAACGTCGCAACCAAAGGTCTGGTCACGCCGAACGATCTGGTTGGCATCTATTGCACTCAGGCATGTCCGAACGTCGAAGACCAAAAGAAGGGGAAGAGCAGCAATGAGTGACGAAGCATTGGGAGGCTGGGTTATCTTCGGGGTGATTGCCGCTGTGCTGGTAGGTGCGGGCTTCTGGATCGCCAACGGGATTGAACGTGAGAACGTCCGCGACTGCCTTGCTCAGAGTAGCCAGAGGTACGGTATTGCACGGGGGCATGACGTTTATCTTACGGATGTCGTGGAGGTGAATGTTCACCGATCCTACCCAGACGGGACGGCCACACGGTTTGTTAAGTATCGGGTCCAAGGATCACAGGACATCCAGTCGACGACCTGTCTGTGGTGATGGCTACGATACCGCACCTGAATGCCACCCCATCAAGTCCCACAAGAATCAAAACCGCAGACCAGCGTCGGCACAACACATCAAACAACTTGAAACCAAACACTCGGGAGACATTCATGAAATCTATCATCACCTTCGCCGCTCTGATTGCCGTCACAGCCTGCGCAGAGGTTTCAACGACACCCGACCCGATCACTGAGGCCGTTTCAGGCCGTACGCTGGTTGCTGGTGACACACGCCTCACTGCTGGTGCGAACGGAACTTTGGTTGGCACTCTGGCCAATGGTGACACACTGTCAGGCACATGGCGGATCAGTGGTGGGAAATGGTGCCGCACCCTGACCCAGCCTGCGCGGTTTGCAGGGCCAGAGGTCTGCCAAGATGCAGCTTTGGCAGATGGGCAATTGGTGATCGTCGGATCAAACGGTAGCCCGACGACATACCTGATTGAATAGATCGCCAGTGAATACCAATCTCTTCACAGCCAAGACATTGCACAGAGGTCCTTGATGAAGACTCTATTCACAACTTTAGTTGCCCTGTGTGTTGCAGGGGTATCCAATGCGCAGAACGTCGATGGTCTGTATCAGCCATCTGGTGTGGATTGGTCTTGCTCATCTGATCAGATCGGCGTGGATGGCGGTGCTTTGGCGATTCAAAATGGGGTCTTTGAGGGCGTAGAAAACCGCTGCGATCTAACGAACCCGCAGTCTGATGGTCGTGGTACCATATTTGCGGCGACCTGCTCCGCTGAGGGAAGCACATATGAGCAGCCGCTGACCTGCCCCCCGAGGCTCCCTCATTCATAACGAGAGTCTGCGGGTCTGGTTTTCATATTCGTTGGTTTCGTTTTGGGCAAGCGCGCCGGGCGCGGAGCCCTCAAATTGCTCAAG
>NZ_JBTLNE010000094.1:0-7759 GCF_054457435.1 Halovulum sp. GXIMD14793
CTTTGATCATCCCAATGATTTGGACTTCCGTGAAACGGCTCTTTCGCATTCGTTTGCTCCTTCAAAAGGTTGAGCAAACTCTACATCAGAACGAGGGAAGTTTCGGGGGGCAGGTCAGCCTTATTGCGTTGGTTTGGCTCCCGTTGCGACACATGGATAGCATTGGGGCAAAGCATCTTTTCGACCGGCGCGGTGAGCGTCGGACTAGGAAGTTGGAAGAGGATGGGCTCTTCATCATGCGGCCTGCTTTCTTGGTGGGGCTCGGGTTCGGGGGTTCTGTCCGCGCCGGAAGGTCTCGATGATGCACATCAGGGCACCGCAGTTGGGGCATGGTTCGCGCAGAGTCAGGGGTGGTAGCGCTTCCTCTAAAGCGTTTCGAGTTTACCTTGAGACATCACATAAAATCGAAACGCGTACACCATATAGGCTTATTACTGCGTTTCAGGATAATCTTTTGTCTCAGGTTTATCCCGAACGCTTTAATGGTGGGTCCGGCTCCGCCTGTTTGACATCCCCCAGCAATGCGCGGATCCGGACGACTTTCTCTTTGCGACCGGCACCTGCCAGGAAGCCGTAATGGCGAATGCGATGGAACGGTCTGGGAGGACGTGCATCAGGAAGCGGCGGATGAACTCATGCGTATTGAGCCGCATTGTCTTCATGCGATCCCCACTTTTGATCCGGTAGTCTTTCCATTTGAACGCCACGGTGCTTGCATCAGCGCTGACCAGGCGGTGGTTGGAGATGGCGATGCGGTGGGTGTAGCGGGACAGGTATGCCAGTACGGCTTCTGGCCCGCCAAAGGGTGGTTCGGCGTAGACGACCCAGTCGACCTTGCGCAGGGGTGCCAACCATTCGGCGAAGGCACTGGCATCTGCCAATGCGGTGAGATCACCAAAGAACCTCAACTGTCCTGCGCGGTGCAAGGCCTTCAGGCCTTCCAGAAACAACCGCCGGAACAACCGCGACAGCACGCGTACATGGAGAAAGAACCCAGGCTTGCAAGCAACCCACCGGGTGCCATCTGGCGCGAGACCTCCACCTGGGACAATCATATGGATGTGAGGATGATGGGTGAGCGCTGATCCCCAGGTATGCAGCACGCTGGTCATACCGACGCGCGCTCCAAGGCGCTTGGGATCAGCGGCAATGGTCGCCACTGTCTCAGTTGATGCTTGAAACAACAGGCTGTAGATCGCGCGCTTGTTCCAAAGGGCGATCCGCGCGATCTCTGCGGGCAGCGTGAAGACCACATGAAAGTACTCGACCGGCAACAGGTCCTCGGCGCGGGCCGCCATCCAGTCCCGTGCAGCCGGTGCCTGGCACTTCGGGCAATACCGCTTCAAAAGCCTGAATACTTGGCGTCGTGTCAGATCCAACATGTTCGCGGCATTGTCGACTGACAGCCGTCCGTCATCGACCTGTGCCAATACTTCCACGCGGTTCAGCTCGCGCTCGCTCATAATCACCCATCCCATGCCCGATCTCTCTGCCTGTTATCGTTGTGGGCGAGAGTGACATTCCTGAATTGCAGATGGGTGACATTTTAGCTTTGTCGCTACACACGCTATGTTGCATAATCTATATTATGTTAAAATATTATGGCCATCTCTCCTAAAAGCCCGCCGCACCGACTTAATCGCCTACGGCGCCCCCCCCCAACAAGACTGGACCTGGCAAGCCGCCGTCGCAACGGAAGAAAAAGGCTTCATCGGCGAACGCTACGACGAAGAAGCGGGGCTGAGCTACCTCAACGCAAGATGCTACGACCCGGCCCTCGGACGCTTTATCCATCCCGACGGGTGAGAGGCCACTCGTAAGCTTCCTTCGAACCCGACCTAATGTCGTCGCTGGTGACCTGCTTCACTTGGTCAGACCATATGGCTGGAGAGTACAGCACCTTAAGTATGTCGACATAGCTTAACGCGACATGCGTAAACCTCTCGCACGAGATGCTGAGCCAGCTCAGGGCCCAAAGACCTTCTCAATGGAACCATTGAAATCCAATCGGAGCTTTAGAAGTTTCCTGTGTTTTCTTAGTCTGCGGAGCAAATCCGGGCTGGCAGTGTTGAAGTCCCGGATTAATTCCGTCAATTGGTGGTCTTTCAAACCAGTATCTTGCCTAAGGCGCCGATAAAGTTTCTTCTGCTGCTTTCCAGCACGGTTATAGCTCACGTTACCTGATTCGCGAGTTGGTGGAGGCAGCCAGTCCAGCAGATCGAAAGAATAGAAATGGCACAGGACCACGCCATGTTGATCGAGGCGTCGAGGTAGTCTCTCACCGCATGAATCAAACCCGTGTATCCGAAATGTTGGATCTGGCAGCCCTGTACGTACAATAACTTTGCCTATCTTATGCCCGAGCAGGCCAGATGGCTGCGAAGGTCCAAGCTCAGGATATAAGTACTTCGCCACACTTGGATCCTCATGTTCAAGTATGCGGCTTTTGAAGTAATAGTATTTGGCTTCCCAATTGACACCATCTGCAAAAGTTAAAGCTTCGACTGGCCGAAACCGGGCTATTGCGCAATCTGGTTTGGCCCGCTCAAGAGTCATACCCAGAGGACGTTTCCGTGCGAATAGAAACTCGTCAATATCGATATGCGCAAGCCACTCATTTGAGGACTTCTCATAGGCTTGCGTTGCATTGATTTCTTGACGTTTCTGATGGGTGTCTGGGCGGCCTCCAGGGTAGGATGACCAGTAATTTTCATCACAGATGATGACTTTGACTCTTGGTATGTTTCTCAAACCGTTGATCACATCTTGAGCAGGTGTATCAAGATATAGGGTCACCTGAGCAGCGCCCATCCTTAGGTGATGGGCGACAAACCGTTTTATTGGCAGAAGATCAGCGCAAGTGGTTGTTACCGTTTCCCACTGCGCACCCACTCGAGATAGCCTTTGTACCTCACCCCTTAATCTTGAGATTGGCCGGGTTAGCAAATTCACCATGTCGGTCTCTTATCGATGAAAGGGCTTTAAGAGCCCTACTACAGAATTGTTATGTCCGAGATTAGGGGGGGGGGAGAAAAGATCAGAAACGAGGATGTTTGGGTATCACAGACTTGGACGTGTCACGTTTTCGTGCCGCCCCAAGTGCTCGTTTAGGCCACTTTCCGTTCGAAAGCGACCGGGCTTTTCCAGCCCAGTGCTGAGTGCCGTCTTCGCGGATTGTAGAAGCCGTTGATGTATTCGAAGATTGCCATTTCCGCAGTTCTGCGCGTTGACCACGACCTGCGCCAGAGCAGCTCTGCCTTTATCGTCTTGAAGAAGGCTTCGACTGCAGAGTTGTCATAGCAATTGCCCTTGCCGCTCATCGACACCTGGAACTCGTGCTGGCGCAGCAGTTTTTGGTAATCGTGAGAACAGTATTGGCTGCCACGATCAGTGTGGTGGATGCAGCCCTTGGGCGGTTGTCGTAGTGCAACTGCCATCTTCAAGGCTCGGATCGCAGATCGCGTTTCATACGGTTCGATACGGCCCATCCGATCACGCGGCGGGAATAAAGGTCCAGGATCACTGCCAGATACAGCCAGCCTTCACGCGTCCAGACATAGCTGATATCGCCAGCCCATTTTTTGGTTTGGCCCGTCCGCGTGGAACTCCCGGTTCAGCAGGTTGGGTGCAATGTTGAAGGCGTGGTTGCTGTCAGTCGTCACCTTGTATTTCTTCGACCTCTCTACCCGTATGCCATTCTCGCGCATCAATCGACCAACACGGCGATGACCGATGTTCAGGCCAATCTCCTTTAGCTCCTTGGTTATCCTTGGGCGGCCGTAGCTGCCCAAGCTAAGACGCGATTGTTCCTTGATGTGCGCCAAGACAACCATATCGGTCCGCTGCCTTTGGCTCGCCGGGCGGCTGCGATAGGCGCGCAGGCCACGTGAACTGACACCCAGAACCTGACAAAGGCGGTTGGTCGGGAACTCCTGGCCACACTCCTCGATGAACCGGAACCTCATGGCCTTTGGCTCGCGAAGAAGGCTGTGGCCTTTTTTAGAATGTCCCTCTCCTCCTTGAGAATCCGGTTCTCCCGTCGAAGTCGCTCGTTCTCAAGGGCAAGGTCGAGGTCTTTGTCCGACGCCACCTCAGTGTCACGATGAGCCGTCACCCATTTGTTTAGCGTCGAAAGGCCAACACCCAAATCAGATGCAACCTGTTTGCGTGTTAGCCCACTTGTCAGCGCAATCCGCACCGCATCAGCACGAAACTCGTCCGTCCGTTTCGATCCCATAGCTCGTCTCCTTTGCTGCAATAAATGCTATCAAAGGAGCGGCATCAAACCGCGACACGTCGAACTTGATGCTGTTGGTGTGTAGTGTAGGCTCCCAGTGGACATGAGTGCGAAGCCGCGATAAGTTAGGACTGTACAATATGGTTCTCGTGAGCCACGAGCACAAATTCATAATCCTCAAGACCACAAAGGCCGCAGGAACGTCTGTCGAGATGGCCCTGGACAGTTTTTGTGTCCCGGCAGATCATGTAATTCAGCACCACGGTCCGGAGCGTATCAGTGAACAAGGCGTAGTCGCGGGCCGCTAAAAAAGAACAACGGCGGTGACCTAGCTCCCTGATAATGCTAAAAAATACAGCTGCGATACCAGCCCGCCGCGATGAGAAAAGACGAAAAACTCTTGCCCACGGTGGCAGACGGTTGGGGAGCAGAGCAAAAAGACGGAAAACTCTGTCCCAACGTGGCAGAAGGTTGGGTGGCAGAGCAGGGTGTGCTAATTTACCAGCGCTTTGCGGTAGCAAACTTGGAGGCCAAAGAGAGAATGACAAAACTTGATGCGAGAATTGACGACCTGCAAGCTGGATATAACCAACTTACGGCGAAATTGCAGGAACTTTCTGATAGGGTCGCCGCCCAAACATATATATTGCGAGCAGCTTCGGTTGAGGAGGAGCCAGTTGAGTTGTTGCGGAAGCTGGATCGCGTTGCTGAGGTGTACAAGGACACCGAATGGGAAGGCATCCGTCCGGTTGCTGCCCTAGTTTTAGGTATTGCAGAGGACTGACACGTGATAGCCGCTAACTCCAGAGCCAGCTTGCTAGATCATCAATGTTTCAATAGATCAAATGGAGCCAACCTTAAGCCTAGCGCCCTCCGAAACGTCTTATGGTAAAGGGCGTGTTCTGCATAAAGACAATCAATATCCCGTTTTCCATCCATTTGCCCTACTTATGTCACATTTATTTAAATATTTCAGTTTTTGACGATTGAGTCCGGCAGCGACTATGAAGCACCAGAAAGAACATGTTCCTGAGTGGGTTTGCTCTGTGATAGATGACTTGTGCAAGTATCTAACACGCACAGGACGACCCCTTACAGCCAATGCGCTTAGAGATGCTCTTGCTCAAGGAGGTTGCTCGTTTGATCGGGTGGGAGAGGCGTCACCCGGAACGACGATGGGACCAATTTCTGACATTCAGCGACCGTCGTCTTCATAGTGCTTTACTTAAAATTTAAAGGAGCTCATAAAATCAACGAGCTGAAAAGAAGATTTTTATTTATCTTATCTCATAGAAATCTTAGATTTTAATATGACGCATTATCAAGTAATTGTATCAAAGTATTTTATCAAGACTTTTTTGAGCTATCAAATTGCTTCTGCATCCAAACGTCTAGAAGGTGATCAGGTATCAGGTGTATCGGTGGTAGTTGAGTCGAGTACTTGGTGCTCTTCAAGTCCAAGTAGTGATTCATTATAAAATCTAGTAGATCCTCCGATGCTTCAAATAGACCAGCTGACCGAAGGCTTGACGCGCTCTCTGAAAGCAAATCAATAAGCCAGGAATTGTCATAACTCTGCATCTTTGCGATCCATATTTTTTCAGTGGAATATTCATGCATTTTATTACTCTATTCCAGTTAATACTATATTGATTTTTCAAACCAAAAAAATGTCTTTGAGGACGACGATGACCTCAGAATCTTAAGTCGAAAGCTATAATTCCTAGCCTCTGGCTATTGCGTTGTTGAGTAAACTCTTTAGACAGCCAAGCTTGACCCACAAACATGCTAAACGAGTCTGAAAGCGTAGTCTGCAGGCCAAGTCTTGCGCGATATCTAATTGCCTCAAGTGTTAGAGAGGATGACTCTGGAATAAACGCCGAAGAGGATACAAATGCGATGTCAAAACCGGCGACCAGTGACGTGCTTATGGGGTCCTGCAATCGAAAGATGTCTTGCTTTGTGCCCTGAAGCGCGCCTGTGACCACTTCTCTGGCCCATCGCCTATTGGCAGCCATTTGCCCGACAATTAAGTCTGCGCCGACTGTAAGTTTATTCTCGTATCCTAGCTGTCCTTCCACGAAGGGGCGCAGATTGACTGCATTTCGAATAGGTAAGTTCCGGGAAGCCTCGATTTGGAACATGGGTAGGATTTGGTTCCGAAGAGATGGCTGGTTACTTTCCTCTGGCAAATAGGTGCGCCCGCGCCTGGCAAGACCTAAGGCCTCATGGGTGGCCTGTTGAAGGCGTGCCACACCAGTTTGATCGCCTACTGCGAGCAACTCGCCACCGATTCTGAAGTGAGTGCGACCCGAGTCTAAATGTGCGAATGCAGCAATACCAATTGCGCCAACATACGGTCTATCACTCGGGTTTCGGCGCGTAGAGGCTGGAGAGATGATCTCGAGCCGGTATCTTAATTCCGTTTCGATGCCGTTGTGAAGATTCTTGAAGAAGTAGGATTTCTGGCTTGCATGGGACCGGTATCTGTCGTGCCCGTCACCTATTGCATCATTGGTATGTATTGCAACATCGCCAACAAATTCGCCAATGACGGTACCGGCGATGGTTAGTTGCGACGACATCAGAAGCGCATAGGCTGCAACAAGAATTCTCTTTAGATGTGCCAAGAAATTTTCTCCTATTTCCTAAAGTTTTTGCGCTTGACGCCCATCACAAATATCTCCCTGAGAAGCATGGTGCCTGACCGCGGGCGCATGTTTCCGGAGGAGTTTTAAGTTCCGAGGCTCTCAGGGCGCCCAGAACTAGAATAGAATTATCCGTGTCGATCACTGCGAAAGGCCGTCATTTTTACTGTTATAGATTTGCTGTTATATATGCATACAGTAAATAATTGATTAATAATTGTTTATGGAAGCGCTAAGTAATAGTTAACTATTTGAATTATATATTTAAGGTGCAACTTAGTCAAAGTTAGGAATGCAATATGAAATATAGTAACGCAGCCCTTCTACTAGCTTTTTCATGGATTGCGCTCCCTGCGCTCGCAGTGGGTGATGACCCGTATGCAGGATTTCCCAGGGTATATGTAAGCGACGAAAAAGACCTATCGATGAGGGTTTTCCCGAATGGGTGTCAATATGCGCGGGCGACAGTGATGGCCCGAAAGGCAGGTTATCTGCACTCGTGGCATCTGGTCATTAACTCGATTGGCAATGCTGCGTCGTCGGGCAAAAGTTGTAGGTCAACCTATGTTCAAGTTGGCTCGCTAAATCAATTAAGTGACTAGTGTTTGTAGCAACCTTCAGTAGCGGGAATTTTGTCCGTCGTCAGGGTTTTTGGGACCAAAGGCGGCCTGAAGTAAGCGAGAGTTTGGCTCATCTTGTTGGTTTGATTATGCGGCGTGTTTGCGGTGATGCAAGCGGCGCGCTTCGAGCGTCTTTCTGACCTGCCCCCCGAAACTTCCCTCGTTCTGATGTAGAGTTTGCTCAACCTTTTGAAGGAGCAAACGAATGCGAAAGAGCCGTTTCACGGAAGTCCAAATCATTGGGATGATCAAAG
>NZ_JBTLNE010000095.1:0-7264 GCF_054457435.1 Halovulum sp. GXIMD14793
TCACGCTTTTAGGGTAATGCGCCCCTTTGAAATTGATAGCCATTTCGCCTGCCTTTTTTTTGCAGAGGGCATAACAGAAACGAAAATCAACAGCGAACTGAAAAATTTGCGACAGAACCCCCGCCCGTGGCCCCATAGGATCTCTAACGGCATAGTTTTGCGACGCCAGTTCACGAGCTAGCTGTCAAGGTGGTCTTCATGGCGCTGCTCGGATACGAACATTGCCATAATCGCACTGATGATGAGGCAAATCGGAATGGTCAGCAACGCCATCCCAAACGCACCGCCACTCATATCAATAAACGTTCCGACAAGCGGTTGGAATATCAAAGCGCCTCCGATCCCGATCATATTTACAAACGCGATGACTGTGCCGCTGACAGATTTTGGATGCCCTTCCTTGGCCATGGCAAAGGTCAGCATCTGTGCTCCACCGAAGAGGCCTCCGAGAAATAGCATCGCAGAGATGAACAGCTCTGATGTGCTATCACTATAGATGGCGGCGCTGTAGGCCAGCGCTGCGAGCAGTACGTTTGAAACAACGATCCACTTTCGGTGTCCGATCTTGTCCGAGACCCACCCCGCAGCGATTGATCCCATAGCCATCCCCCAAAAGATCATGGAAATCGCCGTTTCTGCTTTGACGGAGGTCAAGCCATGATCTGCCGACAACTCAGCCTTTCCCCAAAGCCCACCAAAGACGTTGACGGGCATATAGTAGAGTGCGCCCAGCACAGCGATCCACCAAACGCGTTTATCAGACACCACAAGGCGCAGCGGTGCCAGCAAGGACTGCTTATCCTCAGATTGGTCCTGCGTGTCGCGCAGGAACACAGCGGCCAACAGAAACAAAACCACACCCGAGGCCGCTGTTGCAAAGAAAACCGGACGCCAGCCGGAGTGACCAATCACACTAGTCAGCGCGACGGCACCAATCGCAGTTCCGAGCATACCCAAAGCGTTGACTGCTCCCGAAAGGACCGCGAACCGTGAGGGCGCGAACCAGTGGTTTACGACGTATAGCCCGCTGACGAACCCGAAGGACGCACCAAGTCCAGTCAAGAAACGACCAACTCCCGCGATGATCGGATCATTGCTCCATGCAAACAATGCGACACCCACGGACAGGATCAGGATAGCCGGTACCACAAATCGGCGCGAGCCATATCGATCCAAAACAAGGCCCACGGCAAGTTGCATCGGCGCGTATATCCAGAAGAAGACGCTGGAAAGTGTTCCAAAGCCGCCATTGCTCAGCCCAAACCAAGCCGCGATGTCTTCAGACGCCAAAGAGGGCTCGATCCGCGCCACGAATTCGAACAAGAAAAACAACGAGACGATTGTGAACGCCAGCCAGGCTCCAGGGCGATTACCGGACCTATTCGTCATGGATCAGCTACCCGGTATCTCAACGCCCAACTCATTGAGCAGTTGATAATATGCAAGGATAGTAAGTGTCCCCAATGCCGCGACAGCAATCACCTTGAAAACGAACCCGTGTCTATGATGCGCCACACGTTCATGGTGGCCGGTGACGTCCATCATCTCATCGCCAAACCAGATCGACAATCCAGTGCCGACAGCCGACAAAACGAAAATAGACCAGAATGGCCAAGGCTGGGTGAGAATGGCATGCAGCAGACGTGTTAAGGCGCTGTCGTCATAGGCGCCCGGCGCAACCGAAAGTGCTGCAACATTGATCAAGATTGCCACGCCCCACACAACAACCTGGGTCCAGATCATGCGCGTGCCAAACAACAACCTGACGGGAAAGGCCACGATGAACCCGCCATCAGCGACGGGCGTGCAAAGCACAAAGAAGCTCCAAGACAGGACCGCTAACCAGGCACCAGTCGCCGCATCGAACTTCCAACTCATATAGGCAAAATAGGCAATCAGTAGCCCGACCAAGATCAGGAACCGCCATAGGCTTTCTTTATGTGTGCGATGTTGAGGCTTCAGAGTCATTGTGTTCGTTTATTTCTCTTCAGGGGCAATTTCTTACGCAGTCTGTTAGCCTCACTACAGCATTGATCACGTTGAATTACCAAAAATTTGCCGCGCCTCCACGTGTACCACATGCGGAAAAACACACCATTTCTTTTTTGGCTCCAATGGGCTGAAACCAAAGGGTTGTGTCGCAAGATCCGTCGTGCGGGTGTGTTGGATTTTTGACGGGGCAGCCACCATGCCTTGTTGCAATGGAAGCGTGTTCCAGCTCCCACTATTGGGGTCGGGAGATCCAACAGCTTGGACATGACGTACAGCTCATTCCGCCACAATACGTGAAGCCATTCAGAAAACGTCAAAAGAACGATGCAGCTGATGCCGAAGCGATCGCAGAGGCTGCAGCGCGCGCCGAGATGAGATCTGTTGCCGTAAAATCCGCTGAGCAGCAGTCTCAATCCATGCTGTTGAAAACGCGGGAGTTGTTCGTTGAGCAACGCACTCAGGTTATCAATACGCTGCGCGGCCACTTGGCCGAGTATGGGATCGTAGCCCCTCAGGGTCCATCTCATGTCAGAAAGCTTGAGTTCATGATTGCCGATGGCGATGCCTCCGATCTGCCTCTGACCATGCGCAATATGTGCGTTCGGCTCTTTGACCACATCCGCGTATTGGATTGGCAAATTGAGAACCTAACGTCTCGGATTGAAGCGGCTGCCCGACAGGATGAGACAGCGAGACGCTTGATGACCATTCCCGGGGTCGGCCCAATGTGCGCCATAGCGATTGCATCACTTGCGCCCTCTCGTGAAAGTTTCAGTAAAGGCCGTGACTTCGCCGCCTGGGCGGGTTTGACACCGAGACAGCATTCAACGGGCGGAAGAGCCAGGCTCGGTCGAACATCGAAGATGGGTCAAAGAGACATCAGGAGATTGCTCATCCTCGGCGCGATGTCTGTTATCCAATCTGTTGAACGTAAAGGCGGCGCGCCTGATAGATCTTGGCTTGATCGAATGTTAAAATGAAAGCCCAAGATGCTTGTGGCCGTTGCATTGGCAAACAAGATGGCTCGAATGGCGTGGGCGGTGATGAGAAACGAGGATGTGTATCGAGTTCAACTGGCGGCTTGATGTAGGCCGGTTGTCAGCCGGAATGCGGTAGTTCTTAGCGGAGGATTATGGGCGAACAGTCGAGAATGATGGGATTGGGGAAACCAGGGAGCGTGCATGCGGCCTAGACTGCGGGATTTCGATTTGGACCTGATCTTCGTACTATCCATAAGGGCCGCGGCCAAATGCGCCGCAACCAGAGGCCGGACACACGTAGGAACTCGACCGCATTCCCAAAACTCACCCAAAGATTCTGCTTGCGTTCCCGGAGGCGTCCACACATGCACGCTCGGGCCAGTTGGGCCGAGTTGGAGCCTCCGGCAAACTTGGCGCGATTCATCATGCGATAAACGTGAATCATCTAACGCTGTCTGAAATCAGTCAATTGCTGCGTTGGGAAGCCAAGTTGCCAAAGCAGGAACAACAAGAATGAGCGCCAAGACCACGATCTTGATTGTCAGAAATGGCATCACGGACCGATAGATCATTCCCATGGTGATTTGGGGTGGTGCCGCGCCTCTCATCACAAAGAGCAAAAGGCCAAATGGCGGGGTCAACAGCCCGATCTCCATCGTCAACAGATATACAACGCCGAGCAGAATTTCATCGATGCCAACTGCGGTCGCCAAAGGCACAAAGATCGGCACGGTTACCATCAGCATAGACACCTGATCGATGAAACATCCAAGCACCAGCAAGATCACGATCATCCCGATCAATACGCCAAGCGGTGTCAGCTCAAACCCGTTGATCATTGATATCAAACCACGCGTTGCGCCGCTGAAGCTGAGGATCTGAGCAAAGGTCTGACTGGTCGCGATGATGATCAGGATCATGACGGATAGTTTTACCGTTTCCATCATCGCCTTGCCCAAGGATCTGCGCGACAAGCTACGGTAGCCTAGCCCCGCCAGAAGCGCGCCGAAACATCCAAGGGCGGCGGATTCCGTCGGGGTTGCAATCCCAGCAAAGAGGCTTCCGATAACCAACGCGAACAGGGCCGACAAGGGTAGAACGTAGATCAGGAAGGGTTTCCAGCGCTCACCGCGTGTCATCGGTGGCAAATCGTCCTGCGGTGCAAGCTCCGGCTGTAGAATGCAGCGACCAACGACATAGGCCACGAACAACAGCGCGAGCAGCAAGGCGGGGATCACACCTGCCAAAAGCAGTTTTGAAATCGAGATACCCGCCAATGAGCCGACCAAGACAGCCAAAGCTGAGGGCGGGATCAACATAGCAATGGCACCAGATGCCATAATCGGCCCCATAGCGAGTGTTGGGCGGTAGCCTCGTTCCAGCATATTGGGCAGCAGTGTTGATCCCAACATGGCCGTATTGGCGATTGTGGACCCTGATAGTGCTGCAAAGATGGTGCCGCCAAAAATCGTGACCACCGATAACCGCCCCGGCATTCGTGAAATCAGCCGATCAATAGCGTCGATTGCCCGATGCGCGATACCTGTCTGGAACAGGATTTCCCCCATCAGAATGAAAAGCGGTATGGGTGCCAGTTGAAAATTCGCGACCGTTTTTGCGGTGTTCCGGGTCAGTTGTAACAGCCCGGCTTCGCCGCCCAGAACAACATAAGCACCGCAGAGCGTGACGGCCAAAAACGCAAAGGCCACCGGAAGCCCAATGAGCAGCAACGCCCCCAGCCCGCCTAGCATTGTCATCAGAACAAGTGCCCAGTCTGCCATGGTTAAACGCCGCTTATTTCTTTGGGTGTCGAAACGGGCCACCAGCATTGGCGCACGAATTCCAAAGCGCACAGGGTGAGTGCCGTCGGGATAATGGCCAAGGTCCACCATTCGGGAATAACAAAGGACGTGCGGATCATTGCGCCGCGCGCGTAAGACGCGCTCATGGCTTGGAACCCAAAATAGGCGAATGCCAGACACAGCCCTGCGCCCAATGCGCTGACGATACGCGACAATCTGTATTCTACCGGGTCAGGTAGCGCATTCACCAGCAGGTCCACTTGCACATGGGCGCGCTGTGCCAAAACCCATGGCGTCCCAAGAAAGCAAGCCAGAAGAAGGCCGTATTCGACGGCATCCAACGTGCCGTAAAGGACCGGAAAGCCAGTACTGCGCAAGATGACATTCACAGTAATTGCCGTTGCGATCAGCAACAAAATTCCTGCTGCGCCCATTGCAAGCGCAGCCAGAAACCTGTCCCAAAGACGCAACATGATCAGTTGCTCAGACAGGCACGCAGCTTGCCAGCAAGGTCCGCATCGACGCTTTCGACGACTGCCCATCCTTCGTTTTGGGCTGTTTGAAGCCAAAGCTCGCGATCTGCATCAGACAAGGTGATCGTTTCAATTCCTGCCTCAGCTTGCCGCATGTATTCAGCTTTGTTCACATCTTTGTTGTTGATGTTCTGCGCTTCGATCCATTCTGCGCCTTCTTCCAGCTTGGCTTTCTGTTCATCGCTCAGCTCATTCCAGACATCCAGATTAACCAAGAAATTCACGTCCACCTGATAGAAGCCCGGATCAATGCGGTACTTGGTTTTTTCATGCCAGCCCAAGTCCAACACGCCTTGGCTTGGCCAACCGTAACCGTCGATGGCCCCGCGTTCGAGTGCCGAGTAAACCTCTCCTGGTGCTGTGCGCACGAGGTTAGCCCCGAGTTTCGCAAACATGGCGCGATAAACCGGTGTTGTGCGGATGGTCAAACCATCCAGCTGCGCACCGTTGATCGGCTTATTTGTATATAGATGAAACGGCATGTGATCGCCAACATGCGCGAGGTATTTTACGTTCATCTGCTGTTGGTGAACCCCGTCAATCAGCTCATAACAACCGTTCTTCCGCTGATCCTGGATCGTGTTTTCTGCCAAATGAATGGCGTCACCGGCGGGCACCAGATTGGCGTAGAACGCCGAAGTGTTGTTCGCCATGTCAACCACGCCCGCCTGAACGGCATTGCCCAGCTCAAACGGTGGAACCGCCTCTGGCCCGCCGATCAAGTCAATCTGTATGACGCCTTGGCCATTTTCATTGACCCAATCGACAAATGCTTCGAAATCCCGCGAGAAAGTCGTGCCCAGTGCAAATGCTGAAGACGCCCGCAAGGTGCGCTCATCTGCTTGGGCTGATGAAACAGAAAGCAAAAAAGCTAGTGCTGTTGAAACTAACCGAATGGCCATCCTCTTCCTCTCGAAATAGTTGCATATGAAAGTAAATGAGCAGCTTTGCCCCTTTGGATCAACTTTTTTATAAATATATTTGCTCTTGAGAGCTGATCCGGGCCATTCAGGTGTAGAATGCGTTCCTGTTTCTTTCTATTGATACGGTTGTGGTCAAGGCCTGCTGAGCGGAGCCCTTGCGTAGCTCAAGCGAGGCAGGCCGGGTGTCACGGTTGAGATTGGCATAGACGGCCGGAGCCAGTCCGCCAAGCGATGTGTGTGGTCGTTGTGTGTTAATCGATCCTCCAGTTTTTGATAATCTTTCGTGCTTCGGCGAGATTGCCGAAGATGTGTTCGTTCAGGCATTCGTCGCGGAGCCTGCCGTTAAATGACTCCACAAAGGCATTCTGCATCCATTGCCCGGCAGGCGATTGCGCAGCAATCTGTTGAGAGGGGGCTTTTCCGGTGCGATGTAGTGCCAGCCGACGCCAGTGCCCTGGCACCATACCAGCACGGTGTGCGAGGTTATTTCCGTGCCATTGTCAGAGACAATCATGTCAGGCTGGCCGCGCCTGCGGATCAGCTCATCCAGTTCACGGGTCATCCGCGCTCCTGACAAAGAACGATCCTCGATAGTTGCCAGCGCCTTACGGGTACAGTCATCTACAATGCACAAGACGCGAAACCGTTGGCCGTCTGCAACGCGTCAGACACAAAGTCGAGCAGGTCATCCATCCTTTGCTTGGACGGATTACTAACACCTCTGTGGCCTGATTTCAGGGCGCTGGGTCAAATCGAAACGCGTACACCCTATAGGCTTATCACCGCGTTTCGGGATAATCCTATGTCTCAGGTATTTCGCGAGATGCTCTAGGGTCTGTGGACATTCATCGTGAGGTTTATGATGGCTGCGCACAGGTTGATCATCGCGGCATAGGAGGCATCCGTTTTCTCTGACCTCATTGCGATGCGTTTGAATTCCTTCAACTTTTGAAAGTAGTTTTCAATGAGATGTCGCCATTTGTACATCTCGTCGTCGATTTCCAGTGGGTGCAAACGGTGCGGACGCTGAGAAA
>NZ_JBTLNE010000096.1:0-7205 GCF_054457435.1 Halovulum sp. GXIMD14793
CTGACATTCAGCCTTTCGGGCGGCAATGCGCATGATACGCCCGAGGGCCGCGCCCTGCTGACCGATTGGGAGGCGCCGATCAAAGGTGTGCCCCTGCTCATGGACCGGGCCTATGAAGGCGATGAGACGCGCCAGTTAGTGCTCGACTTGGGCATGGTTCCGGTTGTCCCTCCGAAGGCAAACCGGCGGGTCAAATGGGGCTACGACCACACCCTCTACAAGAGGCGCACGAAGTCGAACGCCTGTTCCGAAGGCTGAAAGGCTTCCGACGTATCTTCTCAAGATTCGAAAAGCTTGATGTCATGTACCGCCGGTTATCGAAGATACGCTGAAAAAGGCGGGACCGAACTCTTTGGCGCAGGAGAAGACATAGATTTATCTGACCAATCAATCTATCGTAATGATATCGACTTCTTGCAACGAACACACAGACTTGACGGACCATCCCAAATATTTTGGCAAGAATTTAGCAACAACGTCTGGCACCTCTGAAGCGCCGGGCACAGTACAGTTGCAAAGATCAATCACAGTTTGAGCTCTGAATCCTACTAAGCGTTCTTAGCATGATAGCAATTCATTGAGTTCAAAATTTTGTAGCTTCTATTCTGTACGTCGTCAGAGTTTTTCGGAGATCTGAGGCTGTATTGAGTAGCCACGGTTCTGCCGGAGGGTTATTGGTTCAAAGTATAGGCTGCTTTTTCGGTGGCGTTCAAGATTTTTTAGTATCCTTCAAGCATGAAATCCCGCTTTGCCTCGATATCGATGGCCCGTTCGGCCGTCATCTGCAACCGGCAGGCGGCGGCGGATGGTATTCCCATGGAGCCGCCACCGAACTGGTCCCGGGCAAACGCGCACTCGCCATCGCGAAACTCGATCCAGGCGCGCTGCGCCTTCAACAAGGCCCCGGCGCGATCAGTCTTGAAGCCATACCCGGCGTCACGCGCATCGTCACGCTTGGCCAGCTTCATGGTTTCGCCCCACACTGCATTCAATCGGGCATCCCAGGCGTTGGCCTCGAACTGCACACAAGCCGCCATGCCCTGATTGGACATCCCGACATCCCAACCTTCCTGACAGGTAGTGGCGGCCTGACCGATACAGGATGTCTGCGCCTCCACCCCTGACGGCACCCCTTCAGGAGATCGGCGACCGTCGCTTCCCATTTGTTCGCGGCATCCCAGCCGTCCTGCGCGATGGAAGCACTGCTAAAGCTTGCCAGAAAAACTGCCGCAAAGAATGTCTTCACCAAGGTTCCGTCCTCATCCCGTCAGCTTCATCAACTCCCGCCCGATCAACATGCGGCGGATTTCCGATGTGCCCGCGCCGATTTCCATCAGCTTGGCATCCCGCATCAGCCGCGACAGGGGAGAATCGTTCATGAACCCGGCACCGCCCATAGCCTGCACGCCCTGCACGGCCATCTCCATCGCCTTTTCCGAGGCGTAAAGCACACAGGCCGCCGCATCCTGGCGCGTCACCTCGCCCCGGTCGCAGGCGCGCGCGACCTCGTATACATAGGCCCGGGCAGAGTTCATAGTGGTATAGATATCGGCGATCTTGCCCTGCATCAGCTGGAAATTCCCGATCTTTTCACCGAACTGCTTGCGCTCGTGCATATAGGGCATGGTGTGATCAAGAATGGCATGCATGATGCCCACACCGATGCCCGACAGAACGACGCGTTCATAGTCCAGCCCGGACATCAGCACGTTCACACCGCGGCCTTCCTCGCCCAGGATGTTTTTGAACGGGACCTCCACATCCTCGAAGACGATTTCGGCGGTGTTCGATCCGCGCATCCCCATCTTGTCGAAATGCGGCCCGACGCTGAAACCTGTCATCTCCTTTTCGATGATAAAGGCGGTGATCCCCTTAGGCCCGGCCTCCGGATCGGTCTTGGCATAAACGATCAGAACAGAGGCATCAGGCGAATTGGTGATCCAGTACTTGGTGCCGTTCAGCACAAAGCGATCATTGCGCTTTTCGGCCCGCAGCTTCATCGACACAACGTCCGATCCGGCCCCGGCCTCGGACATCGCCAGTGATCCCACATGTTCGCCGCTGATCAGCTTTGGCAAATATTGCGCCTTTTGCTCTGCGGTTCCGTTCAGGGCCAGCTGGTTGACGCACAGATTGGAGTGCGCACCATAGGACAGGCTGACAGAGGCGCTGGCCCGCGCAATCTCTTCAACCGCAACGACATGCGCCAGATAGCCCATATCGGCCCCGCCGAATTCCTCGGGCACCGTAATGCCAAGCAACCCCAGTTCCCCCATCTCGGTCCAGATCTCATTGGGAAACCGGTTCTCCCGGTCGATATCGCCGGCCATCGGGGCCAGACGCTCCTGGGCCCAGCGATGCACCATGTCGCGCAGTGCTTCGATGTCTTCGCCCAGCTTGAAGTTCATAGATACGTTGAACATGATGATCCCTCCCGTTTGGCGCGACTCTGGCGTCAGGTGTCTTAGGGTTCAACCGCAAAGATGACAGGACATAGCCATAGCATCTTCATTGTTCCAAAAATATCCCCGCCGGAGGCTCCTATCACAGTCAGATCGCGTGGCCGCCAACAAAAATACCCGCCAACGCCCTTCCCCCCCGTTCCTTGCGGACTTATAACGCCTGAGGATCAGAAAGGAATGCCGATGCGCAAGGCCACAACAGACCGCAGCACCGCCGAAACAAGAATTTCGGTCAGCCTCAATCTTGATGGAACCGGTGCCTATGACAACCAGACCGGCATTGGCTTTTTCGATCATATGCTGGACCAACTGGCCCGCCATGCGCTTATTGATATGCAGGTTCGGGCTGAAGGCGACACGCATATCGACGATCACCACACGGTAGAAGATGTCGGTATCGCGCTCGGCAAGGCATTGACCGAGGCTTTAGGGGATAAAACTGGGATACGGCGCTATGGCGAATGCCATTTGCCGATGGATGACACATTGGTCCGTGCGGCGCTCGACCTGTCCGGTCGCCCCTATCTGGTCTGGAAAGTGGAGTTTACAGCGCCAAAGATCGGGACTTTCGATACCGAACTGGTGCGGGAGTTCTTCACTGCATTTGCGACCCATGGCGGGATCACGCTGCATGTTGAAAAAATCGATGGTATCAATTCACACCACATCGCTGAGGCGGCTTTCAAAGCAGTGGCACGCGCTTTGCGTGCGGCGATTGAAACCGATCCACGCAAGGCCGATGCCGTGCCATCGACCAAGGGTACGCTAAGCGAATGATAACGGCGATTATCGACTACGAAAGCGGCAATCTGCATTCAGCCGAAAAAAGCTTTCAGCGCATGGCGCGCGAAACCGGGGCAGGGGAGGTGATGGTGACCTCTGATCCCGATACGGTGCGCCGGGCTGATCGCATCGTTCTGCCTGGGGTCGGGGCCTTCGCCGATTGCCGGGCCGGGTTAGATGCCCGGGCCGGGTTGCTTGAGGCGGTGATCACGCGTGTTGAAAAGGATGCGGTGCCATTTCTGGGAATTTGCGTCGGACAGCAACTGATGGCGGATCTGGGTCGGGAGCATGGCATCACCGCTAAGGGTTTTGGCTGGATTCCTGGAGACGTGGTTGAGGTCACCCCCGCCGACCTGACATTGAAGATCCCGCATATGGGCTGGAATGATCTGGTTCTGGAGCAGCCGCACCCGGTGCTCGCCGGTCTGGATCACGGCGATCACGCCTACTTTGTTCATTCCTTCCACATTGCCTGCGCGAGCAAAAGTGATCGTCTGGCTTTTGTGGAGTATGGGGGAGAGGTCACCGCAGTGGTCGGCCGCGACAACATGATTGGCACCCAGTTTCACCCGGAAAAAAGCCAGCGCACCGGTTTACGGCTGATCGCCAATTTCCTGACCTGGGCGCCATAGTGCAAGGGTGGGTGAAACCCACCCTTGCCAATCACTTGACGCGGCTCCAGTTTTGTCCGCGACAGAACACCGCCACGCAGCCCTCAACCCGCAGAGTGTTTCCATTCAGCTTCATGTTTGAGCGATAAGTCTTGTCATCATCCGGTGCCCAGATGCGTCCGCCATTCCAGGTCGCGGCCCCTTTGGCGGACATGCCCCAGATGATCGGCTTGCCGACAATGCTCTGATTGTCCGAGTTCACCACCTTTGTGATGACGCCGCATTTCTTCGCGGCATTATTGCTGCAATTGCCAATCCTGACATGCAGGTAAGCGCCCTGGTCCGACGTCTCGGTCTTCCATGTTCCGTCGACCGACTGAGCCTGCGCCGCAGTGCCAATCAGCATCAGGCCTGCAACCAAAAGATGTTTGCGCATAATATCCTCCCTTTTTCTGACAGCCTGCGCCTGACGAACGCATGGGTCAAGTCGTGACGTCACGGCGGCTTGCATCTGCGGCTTTGGCCGCTAAGAAGGCAAGAAAACAGGAGACCTCGGATGATCCTCTATCCCGCAATTGACCTAAAGGACGGCCAGTGCGTGCGCCTTTATAAAGGAGATATGGATCAGGCTACCGTGTTCAGCGATGACCCCGCCGCGCAGGCTTTGGCGTTTCAGCAGGCTGGGTGCGAATGGTTGCATCTTGTCGATCTCAACGGCGCTTTTGCCGGTGCTCCTGTCAATGCCGCAGCGGTCGAGTCCATTCTCTCCCGCTGCGATGTCCCGGCACAACTGGGCGGGGGTATCCGCGATCTGGCAACCATCGAGACCTGGCTTGGCAAAGGTCTGGCACGTGTGATCCTTGGCACTGTTGCCGTGCGCGACCCCGACCTTGTGCGACAGGCAGCCCGCGCCTTCCCCGGACAGGTGGCCGTTGGCATTGATGCCCGCAACGGCCAGGTCGCGGTTGAGGGCTGGGCCGAAACAACAGATATGACCGCCCTCGATTTGGCGCGCAGATTTGAAGACGCCGGTGTGGCGGCCATCATCTACACGGATATCGATAGGGATGGGGCGATGCAGGGCCCGAATGTGGCGGCAACTGCGGCTCTGGCCAAAGCGGTCTCGATCCCGGTGATTGCGTCTGGCGGCGTGTCTTCGCACGATGATTTGCGGGCGCTGAAAACCTGCGATGCACCGCTGGACGGAGCAATTTCCGGGCGCGCGCTATATGACGGAAAGATCAACTTGGCCGATGCCGTGGCCCTGCTCAGCAACTGAACCTGGGCTGTATCACGGACGCCTCAAGCGCGGTGTCCGTGATCAATCCGCATATATTCTCGCGTCCGTAAGTTTTCTGAATTTCGGGTGCCACCGAAACAGTGGATTTCGACCTTCTGGAAATGGGTGCGCCGTTTGAAGGTGATGTGCTTGGCCGTGGAATGGCCTCGGAGATGCCGGATTGGGTCAAGGACATCATCGATATGGATGATTACGTTGACTATCTGAAGGCCCTTGTCGGCACATGGGATGGCAAGACCTATCGTGTGTCCATCGACGGCGACTGCCATACATTTGCGTATCGCAAAGACTACTACGAAAACGAAGAGTTTGCGGCGGCGTGGAAAGAGGCCGGAAACGACACCCCATGGGCACCGCCCAAAACCTGGGGGGAGGTTAAAGCCCATGCGAAGTTCCTTGCAGGCAAGACCGACCCGCTGACCGGGCTTGAGGCGCATGGCTTCCTTGACCCGCTGAAAGGCTGGGGCGGCTTTGGTTTCTATTTCCTTGAGGACCGGGCCACCGGCTATGCGAAGCATCCGGATGATCCGGCCTGGCTGTTTGATCCGGAAACCATGAAGCCGCGGGTCAACAACCCGGCCTTTGTCCGGGCCATTCAGGATGTGATGGACCTGATCGCAACCGAGAACGCCTATCCGGCGGATCAGATCAACGCCGATCCGGGCACGACGGCCTTCCAGCAATTCCTGGCTGGTACCGGTTCATCGCTGACCTGGTGGGGCGATGTCGGCTCTTCGGCGCGGACCTCGGACACCTCGGTTGTGGGGGATGTTGTAGGCTTTGATATCCTGCCCGCAGGTGACGCACTCTATAACGCCAAGACAGGCGAGTGGGAAGAAACCCGCAACGAAGCGCCCAACATGGCCTATCTGGGCTGAGGTGTTTACGTGATGGCACGGGTTGATAGCGACGAGAAAAAGCACAAGGCGGCATGGTCCGCAGCGGCCCATCTGGGTGGCAAGGACCTTTCGCTTTGGGCGTCGGCTTATCCGTCGGGCTTCCAGCCTTATCGCAAGTCGCACTTCCAGTATGACGAGTGGGAGCAGGCGGGTTAATGTGCGGCAAATGTGGGCCGATCCATTCTACTGGAACGCACTTCAGAACATGGTCTGGTACACGCTGGCGATCCTTGTGGAATATGCCATCGCCTTTGGTCTGGCCCTGATCCTTGCGTCCGAGATCCGGGCGCGGAAGTTCTTTCGCGTCGCTTTCCTGCTGCCGCTGATGCTTTCGCCCGTGGCGGTAAGTTGGATGATCGGCAAGTCGATGCTGGAAACCCGCTTTGGTCCTGTGGCCAGATTTGCGCGCTGGCTTGGCTGGGACCGCCCGACCTTTTTCGCCGACCCCGAGGTCGCCCGCATCATGATCATGGCGATGGATGCCTGGACGTTCATTCCTTTCATGATGATCATGATCCTGGCAGGACTACAGGCCATACCGAAAGACGTGCAAGAGGCCGCGCGCGTCGATGGCGCTGGCCCGTGGCGCGGCTTTTGGGAGGTTACCTTTCCCATGATGCTGCCCATTTCACTGACCGCGATCCTGATCCGCATCATCTTCAAGCTGAAGCTTGCTGACATCATTATCAATGTCACCTCGGGCGGACCGGGTGGGGCAACCGACAGTGTGACCAGCTTCATCTTCCGCGAATACCGTGACCGATCCAATGTCGGGTACGGCACATTGCTGGCCATCGTCTATCTTGTGCTGATCGTGATCTCGATCACGATTTTCATGAAGCTTGTCGACCGCTGGATGAACCCGAGATATCTAGGCAGCGTACCCACAAAGGGCTTTATACTTCCAATGACTTGTGATTTTTTCGCGCCAAACAAGCGGCGGGAGTAGTCACATGGCGCGATCAGACATGAGCGATTTGGAATGGGCATTCATCAAAGCGGTTCTGCCGAACAAGAGCCGCGGCAAAAAACGTGTGGATGACCGGCGCGTCATCAATGGCATCTTCTATGTCCTGCGCACGGGCATCCCGTGGCGGGATTTGCCCGAGCAATACGGCCCCTACACGACGATCTACAACCGCTTCAACCG
>NZ_JBTLNE010000097.1:0-2500 GCF_054457435.1 Halovulum sp. GXIMD14793
GGATGAATGGCTGCACCATTACAACCACGAGCGCACGCATCAGGGCAAAATGTGTTGCGGCAGAACACCCATCGAAACTATGATCCCCTCTCGGCAGATTGCTTTGCAATCGCCTGCCGAGCAGTGGACGGGAAAGAAATCTGGCAGGAAAAGTCCGTGAACTGAACTTCACCTGACAGACGCCGCCAGAAAAACGGCCAACTGTCAGATCACATCTGAACCACTACAATTGAGGCAATCGTTCTGACGCCCTCGGTGGAGCGTGGTATGCCTATTATTGATCTTGTTGGCGATTTGGCGGGTATTCTATCTGTCGCTTCCGGTCGCGACAAGCCTGCACTCACTGTTGGTTTGTCTGAGTTTAACCCAGATGAGTGCGAGGCGTTGGTTGCGGGAGTAGGATTTGAACCTACGACCTTCAGGTTATGAGCCTGACGAGCTACCGGGCTGCTCCATCCCGCGCCAAAGCATGGGTGCTGCGCACCGAGTATTTTATCGTTCTAGAGCAAATTCTCTGATCTTATCAGGTTTGGCGGTGACCTACTCTCCCACGTCTTGAGACGCAGTACCATCGGCGCGGTGGCGCTTAACGGCCGAGTTCGGGATGGGATCGGGTGTTTCGCTCACGCTGTGACCACCAAACCGGGTAAGACCAGAGAAGACGTCGGAAGCCTTACGGCTTCCTTGTCTTAGGGTTCGACGTCGGAAGCCTTACGGCTTCCTTGTCTTACACGAGACGTGTCTTTCGATCTGATCGGTGTGGTCAATGATTTCGTCGGTTTTGTGGTGGGTGCGCTGCCCCGCAAGCGGGGGTCGCTCGTCATCACTCTACTGGATCGGAATCAAGCCTATCGGGCAATTAGTACCGGTCAACTGAACGCATTACTGCGCTTACATCTCCGGCCTATCGACGTGGTGGTCTTCCACGGCCCTCAGGGAGACCTGGTTTTGAGGGGGGCTTCCCGCTTAGATGCTTTCAGCGGTTATCCTGTCCGTTCATAGCTACCCAGCACTGCCGTTGGCACGACAACTGGTCCACCAGTGGAACGTTCACCCCGGTCCTCTCGTACTAGGGGCAACTCCTCTCAAGTCTCCTACACCCACGGCAGATAGGGACCGAACTGTCTCACGACGTTCTAAACCCAGCTCACGTACCTCTTTAAACGGCGAACAGCCGTACCCTTGGGACCTGCTCCAGCCCCAGGATGAGATGAGCCGACATCGAGGTGCCAAACACTGCCGTCGATATGGACTCTTGGGCAGTATCAGCCTGTTATCCCCGGCGTACCTTTTATCCGTTGAGCGATGGCCCACCCACGTGGAACCACCGGATCACTATGACCGACTTTCGTCTCTGCTCGACTTGTCAGTCTCGCAGTCAGGCGGGCTTATGCCATTGCACTCGACGGTTGATTTCCGACCAACCTGAGCCCACCATCGCGCGCCTCCGTTACTCTTTAGGAGGCGACCGCCCCAGTCAAACTACCCGCCACACAGGGTCCCGGATCCGGATAACGGACCGCGGTTAGACATCAAGACAGACAGGGGTGGTATCTCAAGGGAGGCTCCCCAATGACTGGCGTCACTGGTTCAAAGCCTACCACCTATCCTGCACATGCCTGACCTAATGCCAGTGTGAAGCTGTAGTAAAGGTGCACGGGGTCTTTCCGTCTGACCGCAGGAACCCCGCATCTTCACGGGGAATTCAATTTCGCTGAGTCTGCATTGGAGACAGCGGGGAAGTCGTTACGCCATTCGTGCAGGTCGGAACTTACCCGACAAGGAATTTCGCTACCTTAGGACCGTTATAGTTACGGCCGCCGTTTACCGGGGCTTCAATTCGACGCTCTCACATCTCCTTTTAACCTTCCGGCACCGGGCAGGCGTCAGACCCTATACGTCGTCTTGCGACTTCGCAGAGCCCTGTGTTTTTAGTAAACAGTCGCCACCCCCTGGTTTGTGCCCCCAGTCTATACTTGCGTAGAAACTGGGCCTCCTTCTCGCGAACTTACGGAGGTATTTTGCCGAGTTCCTTCAATGCAGTTCTCTCAAGCGCCTTGGTATGCTCTACCAGTCCACCTGTGTCGGTTTCGGGTACGATCTTATGGAGGGCTATTTCCAGGATCCGCTCAGCAGCCCACTCAATCCGATAAGAGTGAACTACACCTGCGAACCGTCACAATCCTCCTGGCTCCGGAATATTAACCGGATTCCCATCGACTACGCCTTTCGGCCTCGCCTTAGGGGTCGGCTTACCCTGCTCAGATTAGCTTTAAGCAGGAACCCTTGGACTTTCGGCGACAGGGTCTCTCACCCTGTTTATCGCTACTCATGTCAACATTCTCACTTCTGAACGCTCCACTGCTCCTTACAGAACAGCTTCAAAGCAAAACCCTTAACCTGCCCAACACCCCAAAGGGTGCTGATAAGGTCAGAGTTTATGAACAGAACGCTCCGCTACCACGTGTATTAGACAAAAGAATGTTACATAAATGGGTCC
>NZ_JBTLNE010000098.1:0-6883 GCF_054457435.1 Halovulum sp. GXIMD14793
CATCATCAGAAACCCGAAAGTCCCCTAAAGAGCCGATATGTCCGGTATCTTCCGTCGACTAAAAGCCAACAAAAACCCACCCACATATCTCTTCGTTCTCATAACAATTTCAAAGAGCGAGAAAGCAAACAAAAGACATCCGCAGCGCCATCTACTTTTAGCGCAACTTCAGCCCGTCGCCTCTTTCTGTTATCCCGCCGTGACGTTGTCGTCCGCGTCGGTGAGAGGCTATCTAAGCCCAGTTCTTCCGACTCGCAAGAGGAAAGTTCAAAAAAAGTACATATTTTTTCCACGAGGCCAGGATGCGTTCAATTCTGCGCCGTATCGGCCTTGAAAGGCGCGGTAAACCGGCCGCGCCCTGCCCGATAGGCCAAAAGCAATCCGATGATGCCGGCATAGATCAGTGGCTCGGGCGGCCAGGCTTTGACCAGCCAAATATAGTGCAGCGCCGCCAGGATCGCCGCCGGATAGACCAGCCGGTGCCATTTGCGCCAGAGCGCCCCGCCCATTCGGCGCAGCGCCCAGTTGTTGGAGGTCAGCGCAAGCGGGATCATCAGCACCAGCGCAGCAGTTCCGGCGATAATATAAGGCCGTTTGGTCAGATCACTCAGCAGCTGCGCACCGTTCAATTGCAAATCCAGCATCAGATAGACCGCAACATGAAGCGCCGCGTAGTAGAAGGCCATCAAACCCAACCAGCGCCGAAAGCGCATAAGGTTGATGCGGGTCAGGCGCAGGATCGGCGTCACCATCAGGCTTGCCACCAGAAACTGCAAAGCGATCTCGCCCGACTCATGTTCCAGCACCTTGACCGGGTCCGCCCCCAGCCGGTTCTGCACCGCCAAATAAAACAGCCAGATCGCCGGCACAAAGCCAACCGCGTAAAGCGGCCAGATCGGCACTCGGCGCAGCCCGCCATTCATCCGTTGAACAAGGCTCATCAGTAGAACTTGCTAAGGTCCATCCCGGCATAGAGGCTGGCAACCTCGTCGCCGTAACCATTGAACATCAGCGTATCAATCCGTCCGGCAAATAGGCCACCACCAACGGGGCGTTCAGTCGCCTGAGACCAGCGTGGGTGGTCAACGGTCGGATTTACATTTGAGTAAAAGCCATACTCTCTGGCATTGGCATTGTTCCAGCTGGTCGGCGGTTCTTTGTCTGTCAAATGGATACGCACGATCGATTTGATGGATTTGAACCCATACTTCCAGGGCACGACCAGACGCAACGGCGCGCCATTCTGGTTCGGCAGTTCCTGTCCGTAAAGGCCCGTGGCCATCAGTGTCAGCGGATGCATTGCCTCATCCAGACGCAACCCTTCGACATAGGGCCATGGCAAAGGCTGGAACAGGCCGCGCTGGCCGGGCATTTCCTCAGGCCGGACCAGCGTTTCGAAGGCAACATATTTGGCCGAGGGTTGCGGGCTGACCTTCTTCAGGATATCCGCCAGCGGCACACCGATCCAGGGGACCACCATCGACCAGGCCTCAACACAGCGGAAACGATAGATGCGCTCTTCCAGTTTGGCGGGGTTGATCAGATCGGACAAATCGTATTGCCCCGGACGATCTACCATCCCAGTGACATTCACAGACCACGGGTCGGTGGTCAGCGTATGCGCATTCTTTGCCGGATCTTCCTTGCCGGTGCCAAACTCGTAAAAATTGTTATAGCTGGTGACCGCGTCATACGGTGTCAGCTTGTCCCGCAACGGGGAGGTGTCGGGCTTGAACGACAGCTTTTCAGCCCGCGCCGTCCCCAACCCCAAGCCAAGTGCTGCCCCCCCTGCCAGCACAGCGCGGCGATTCAGATAGGCAGCTTTCGGAGTGACATTCGACCAGCGAAGTTTCGGGGCCTGTTTGATCAGCATTTGGGGTCCATTCAGCAATACGGTTACTCGGGATGTAATGCTTATACGTCAGAAGCCACTCAACAGCTTCTCACGTTTGCGCTGGTTTTGTGTCAGGCTGGACCAGCCCACTGGTGCAAACCACCTGCACCCAAAGGGACGCAGATCAGGGCTTAAAACCGACCGGGCAGGTCACCCCGGTGCCGCCGATCCCGCAATAGCCCTGCGGGTTCTTGGCCAGGTATTGCTGGTGATAATCTTCTGCATGGAAGAACTGCCCGGCAGTGGCAATCTCGGTGGTGATCGGGCCGTAGTTGGCTGCACTCAACTGCTCCTGATAGGCATCGCGGCTGGCCAAGGCAGCCTCCAGTTGCGCATCGGTCGAGGTGTAAATGGCAGAGCGATATTGTGTGCCGACATCATTACCCTGACGCATGCCTTGAGTCGGGTCGTGGTTCTCCCAAAAACTCCGCAACAAATCGCCAAAGCTGATCACCGCAGGGTCATAGACAACGCGCACAACCTCGGTATGCCTGGTGCCGCCGCTGCAAACCTCCTTATAGGTCGGGTTCGGCGTGCCCCCGCCAGCATAGCCCACTTGCGTGATCCAAACACCTTCGATCTGCCAGAATATCCGTTCCACGCCCCAGAAACAGCCCATGGCAAAGGTGGCCTCCTCCATTCCGTCCGGCAACGGCCCGGTCAAAGGGCGACCATTGACGAAATGCGTATCGGCTGTGGGGATCGGCTCGGACCGGCCAGGCAGCGGGCGGTCTGGCATCTCTGATTTGCGACCAAGTCCAAACATCTTGTCCCTCCTATTCCGCAGGGGATGGCAACCCATGCGCAAAGATGGTTTCGTTCCCCGGTGCCGGATGGCGCGGGATCATCAGCGCCAGCATCAGTGAGCCTGCAGCCATAGCTGCGGCCAGCAAGAACACCATCCCGGGATCATATAGCCACAGATAGCCCAGAAGAAAGGGAAGGAAAACGGCAGCGATGTGATTGATGGTAAAGGCGACAGCCGCCGTTGGGGCAATATCCTGCGGGTCAGCGATCTTCTGGAAATAGGTTTTCAGGGCAAAGGCCAGCGCGAAGAACAGGTGGTCGATAACATATAGCGCCATCGCCAGCATCACGCCCCAGCCCAGAAAATAGATGCCACCATAGGCCAGAAAAACGCCGATCAGGCCAATATACTCAACGATCAAAGCACGGCTTTCCCCCCAGCGCGCCACAGCGCGGCCCATCAGCGGTGCAAATATCATGTTGGCTAGAAAGTTGATCAGCAAAAGCCCGGTGACATGATGCACCTTGAACCCGAATTTCTCGACCATCATGAAGGCGGCAAAAACGACGAATATCTGGCGTCGCGCGCCCGCCATGAATTGCAGCGCGTAATATAGCCAGTAGCGGCGGCGCAGCACGAACGTCTTCAGCTGCGGATCAGGGCTTTCGAATTGCGGGTAGAACAGAAAGCAGAACACGGCCAGCAGCACTGTTGCCCCACCGCCCAGCATGTAGACGGTGCCATAGCTCAGCTCCAGATACTTCCACCCTGCCCAAAGCAGACCATAAGACACCAGCGAGGCCGCAGACCCCATCGCCACCAGATTGCCCAAAACCTGAGGTGCCCTGCCCTTTTCGATCCATTGCAGTTGCAGCGACTGGTTAACCGTCTCGTAATAGTGAAACCCGATGGACGACAGCATCGTCGTCATCAAAAGGCCCGAGAACGTCGGAAACCATGCGGTAATCGCTGTCGCCACACCCAGAAGTGTCAACGCGATCAGCGCCAAGACCTGCTCGCGGATAAACATAATCAGAATGATCACCCCGATGGCCAGAAAGCCGGGGATCTCGCGAACTGTATGCAACCAGCCAATATCCGAGCCGTCAAACTCAGCCGCCTCGATGACAAAGTTGTTCAACAGCGCCGACCAAATGGCAAAGGACAGCGGCATCGCCAATGCCAGGATATAGAGCATCGCCACCGGACGGCGCAGCGGCGCATAGCCGCGCGCCTGTTCCAGCGGCACGATATGAGGGCGGAACGGGTTCATGCCTTCGCTCTATATCCTGCCCGTCAGAAGGGCGAGTGAAAACTGGCCCCACGGCTTAAGCCGACAGTACCATATAAGAGCAAACCCGGCCCAATTGGCTAACCCGCTTGCGGGTTAAGTCTTAGCGACGGTTTTCAGCCTTCGACATGGCCACAGGTGTATTGGACCTCAAAAAAGTTCGAGTGATCCTGAAGGACTTTCGGCTTTGGCCCATAGTTCCAATACACGGGGCGGGCGACGGTCCCAATGCTGTGGGATACGAAGACGGGCGCAGTTGTTTCCAATGAGTCCGTTCAAATTCTACGCGGGCTCGATGTAGTGCGCGGCAAGGAGACCGATCAAGACTGGACCTTGCGTCCCGCCGATTTGGTCAGCGAGATCGACACGCGCGCGCCTGAAATCCAAACTGGTCTGTCGAACGCAGTCTATCGTGCGGGCAAGGCGCAGCGGCAGGAAATCTACGACGCTGCGGTGCACGGGGTGTTCGGGACCCTCGATCACCTCGAAGATCGGCTTTCCAGGACACGCTATCTGCACGGAAGCGTCCTGACGGAAACCGATCTGCGCCTCTGGCCGACGCTTGCCCGGTTCGATGCCGTCTATCACGGGCATTTCAAATGCAGCCGTCGTCGCCTTTCCTCCCTTCTTCGAGGATGATTTGGGCTTCGCGTAGCGTGTAGAAAACCTCCCCGTTCAGCAGTTCATCCCTGAACCGGGCATTGAAGCTTTCGCAGTATCCGCTCTCCCAAGGTGATCCCGGCTCGATGTAGGCTGTTTTGGCGCCGACCGCCGCAATCCAATCCCTGACAGCCTGAGCAATGAACTCTGGGCCGTTGTCTGCCGTCCGTTGCCCGGCAGGTGATTGCAAAGCAATCACTGAGAGGGAGGGTGGACCTTGACGCTGGTGCTGTCGAGGCTCAGGCAACGCACGCGGTCTTGATTTTGAACAGCAGCACTTGGGGTACGCCCTTGCAGCTGTAGGGACTGGCGGTGTGGTCGGTGCGGTTGTGTTTTCGTTCGTGGCAGAACTCAAAAAACCGCAAAGGTGGATTGCGGTCGGCACGTTTGTCGGGGGCGCCATGCTCCTGACACTCGGAATCTTTGATCTTCTGAGCGCATCCATGCCCCTTCAGGTTTTCATACTTCTCTTCCTGATTTTGGGACTGACGTCAGCCATGGCCGTTATACCGGTGCGCATCATATTGCAAAACACTGTTTCGCCCGACCGAATGGGGTCGGTAACGGCACTGAGCGAAGCGGCAAATACTCTGGCTCTCCTGACCGCGCCGTTTATGGGTGCATTGCTGGTGTTTCTGTTTTCCGTTGGCGCGCCATTCACAGTCGGCGGTTCCATTCTTCTAGTTGCGGCCGTAGTGATTTCGCGCCTTAAGCTTGACCAGCCTCGAAGCTGACGTTCGGTCGTATGATATGAAAGCCTAAGATTTTTTGATGCGGCTGTGCAAATGGCTGCTTCCACGCAACAGAGGAGTGGCACAAATGGTCGTTTTCGCTTGTGTCAGAAACCTACGAGTTTTGTCACTGTGAGTGTCACATTTTAGGAGTGGGGCAAGCAAAGCTGCTTGCCCCTTGCGTTGGTTGCGATCAGTTTATCTGGGACAGCAGATCAGGATTGGTCACAAGGTTCCGCACGCCGTGCGCGTGATCCTCATCAAAGGGATTGTCTTTGAGCCAAGCGTCAACGGACGTGATATTGAGCTTAACGACCTGCGGGCGCACGCTCCAAGTCACTTGGAAGGGCGAGCCCTTTTCGTTGTAGCCTGGGCCGGTGGTCGAGCCCGCATAAACGACTGGTTCACCTAGATCGTCGGGCAGGTTTGGAACCTGGCTCAGACCGCTGATTTCTTCGATGTGGGTCATCTCGACGAAGTCGGCACCGCCCTCGGCGACCAACACGGCGACCACAGCTTCGACACGCAATTGCGGGTTGCCAATAGCCTCGCTCAGACAGGTGCCAAGGCTCGGGCCAAGCGTCGCTTGCGCGGTTGAGTACACGAAATGGATTTCGATTGTGTCGCCGGGAACCAGGTCGCCGTGTTCACTGTCGCCTACCGTCATCCCAATAGGCGCAAGTTCCGCCTCGGTCAGCGCTCCGTCATATTTGAACCCAGTGCCGTAGCCGTGACCGTCGCCATTGCCAGCGTATGTAGTGAAGGAGCCACCCTTATGCTCGGCGTTCTCATGGAAGTGAATATCGCACAGGGCCATTTCGGTGACCACCGGAGCGATGCTAAACGTTCGGCGGTTCACGCCGTCATGCGCATCAATGTCACGTGGGGATTGCGGACCATAGCCAATGCCATCGGTCGCTGCAGCAAGGGCTGCCCGCTGTTCTGCGATGACTTCATCGGAAGCTTCGTGGCTGGCGGATTCGGCAATCGCGGCTGAAGCAATAACCGTAGCAGTTACACCCGCGCAAATCAGAGATTTTGTTTTCATTTTCTCGCCTCTCAAGCAATCGACTCAGAAGAAATGGATATCAGCATTTGGACCACGGCGAATGGATCGATGCAACAACAAAGACCGAAGTCCCATTTCATTTGAGCGCGATGCAGCCGAATATTGCTGCGGCAAAGCCAAACCCAATTCGGAAATAATGGATTGTGAGCCATTGGTTCAGTTTTGCTGCACCAGATGCCTCGTCCATGGTGCCGCTCGCAAATGCTGTGTTGGTTGACACAAAGAACGCGAAGGTCAGGACAGCCACGACGAAAACACACGCTGCGCTCAGCAACCAGTATCTAAGCTCCGGGCTGTCCCGCATCTTTCATACTGGACGAGCGCGCGGCGAAAGGCGCGTCATCCCAGACCGGCCCTTCGTGTTTTTCATGGCGAAAGTTCCAGAAGATGAAGATTTTCTGATGCGGGCCAGGGTGCGCGGTTTCGGCTTGGCCTGAGTGTGGTCCGCGTTGGAAAATCTCTCAGGGAGGAAGCTGCGGGGGCTGGGCGG
>NZ_JBTLNE010000099.1:0-6320 GCF_054457435.1 Halovulum sp. GXIMD14793
CTTGAGCAATTTGAGGGCTCCGCGCCCGGCGCGCTTGCCCAAAACGAAACCAACGAATATGAAAACCAGACCCGCAGACTCTCGTTATGAATGAGGGAGCCTCGGGGGGCAGGTCACTGTACAGGCGATGTTGTCCATCAATTACCCAAGCAGATTTGTAGCTCGATGGAAGGTACATATTGACAAATTGAATGCCAAATAGCTCATTTTTCTCACGGATTTCGCATCGCGGCTTCTTTGAAAAATTGAGAATTATGTTTGTTGGGAAAAAACCACCATCAAGCAAGAAGCCTTGAATCTTTTTCATGCGATTCTTGCTTATCAGTCGTTGATAGCTTGGAGCGCTGCGTGGGTCATTGAGGGTGCGGTGATTAACAAACGAAATTTTAAGAAGCTGTTCAGGGGTGGCTACAAAAGCATAAAAATCGTGCCCGCCTAGCTTTCCGCGAATGGCAGGCACTTTTAAGCCATCTAGATTGGGTATCTTTTGCCCTTGAAGGAAATGAGCCAGAAATTGATACTTTCCAGCCGGACCGAGGTGGCCAGAAAGCTCCAGAAAATACCGAAGCTCCTTTTCAGTGATCACATGAATATTCTCGCCATCTGCGCGCGCTCGATCAGCGTCGCTCCAGATGATGTTGTTGGTCGCCAGAGCCCATATGATCTTCGGTTTAAAGGAGCGCCCGTAGTGCGAGCGCACTGAGTTTGCGATCTTCTTTTTCAAATTTGCGAACTCTTCTATATCTTTCTGAAGCGATTTCTTCTTCAACGCCCTTGATGTCTTGCATTCGATAACAACAACCGTATCGTCATCCTTTGCAAAAACGTCGATCTGCTTTTCACCTCCCGTTTTGCCACCTCGATTGAAGCGGACTTTGAAGTGCCGTCCTTGGTTCAGCTCTTCAAAACCAAGCTGCTCAAACAGAAGCCAGACGCGATTCTCAAAATTTTCGTCCTGGGCTTTAGGCTTCTTGACACGAACTTTGATCTTTAGCTTTCGATCAATTTCCCATCCGTTCTGCTCATACTCAGCGACCGCGCCGGAGACGATAGTTTCCCGAACAAAATGGTCCCTCCTCTTTAGACGTTCGGTCTTCCGCGACGCTTCAGTTTTCACTATCGGATGTAGAAGGGGATCTGCTTCCATAGGTTTGACTCAAATACTTTATGTTTTTACATAGTTGAGACGGCAACGGGGCCGAGTCAGGCTGGTGCCAACTTTGCACTAAATATTGCCGAATTCAATCTTTGCTTGTGCTACATGTTGCGCGCATTGATAGATTTACACTCAGATTTCAGGGTTTGGTATCCATGACGTGTTGTTCAGGCTACCTCCAAAATCAACTTCGGATCGAAATCGACTTCTTCACCGGGATATCCGCGCTGGTTCATCACAAAACGGATCTGGCCCCTCTCGCCGTCACCGATCCAGCTTCGTGCTTCATGGCTATGGCCGTAAATCCATGTGTGGATGCCAAAGCTCCGGATTTCAGCCCAAAGATCGTTGGCGAAGCCAGCGTTCATGGAGCGTTTGGCATCGCCGCCAAATTCGCGCCCCGGATGCAGTAGCTGGCGCACTGGCAGGTGGTGACTCATGACCACGGTTGGGCCATCATGTGGATTACGAAGAGCATCAAGAATAGCACCTTTGTCCTGCCGGTGTCGTTCAAGCATGTCATCAATGGTGAACCGTGTTTCCGAGGCGGTGTAGATTGCACGGTAGTCCTGCATATGCGCGGGAACCACAATCCGCGCGAGATGATCTAGCCCCGGATAGAGTTGTAAATCGGTCCAAAGGGTTGCACCGATAATCCGAACACCGGCGATTTCTGTCGTCGTGCCGTGCAACACTCGGATGTCCAGCCCCTCCGCTCGCAACACGGCGAGTTGGCGTTGTTCATCTTCCATCAACTCTGACCAGATCGACCCATAGGGTTCGTGGTTGCCCCAGATGACAACAACTGGGCATTGATATTTTCGGGCGGCTTGCGCGGGAATATCTAGGTGCCGCCCCTCGGTGTGGGTGTCACCTGCAATCAGGACGCCATCTACCCGGGTGCTCAGGCCGGGTAGGTCAAAGCCTTTCCAGAACTCATCGTGGAGGTCACTCCAGACTAGAAAACGTGCCACACCTGTCACGTCCGATCAGCCATTCAATTGCCCATTGCAAATTGCACAACTTTCCTAGGTAGCTCGCGCATTAGCTCTTCATCGCCTTGCCGGTGATTTGTTTGTAGTGGTCCGCCGACATCAACACGAAGGCAGGTTTACCATAGCGGGTGATCATGATCGGGTGCTCTTCTGACATTTTCAAAACCGCGTCTGTCTTGCGCCTTAGTGTGCTAATTGTGACCGTATGTATAGACGTGCTCATGGATCGATACCCTTGGTATATCGCTCAACGCTTGGCCAACAGCTGGCATGAGGGCAGTGACTGGTCGCCCATCATCAAAACCGCAATTCGTGCCATTCTATCCTGCTACACCACCAGTTCTTTGGCGATACCATAATCCGCCAGCGCGAACAGCACCACGTCCATTGTAGAAACGCCGAGTTCCTCGGCCTTACGCATAATCTCAACCTGCGCACTCATCGGCATTCGCAATTCCATAACCGACTCAAAGTCACTGTCCGGATTCTGATGCAGAAAGTCGAGCCATGTTGTCATGTTGTTCAGGCGTTCATTGGGTGATGTCATAGTTTCATATCCGAAGGTTGGGTGTCCGCATTCAGCTTCTCGTCGATCTGCGCATTCGTTGCCAAATGATCCTGAACAAGCAGATTATAGTCTATCAGCCGGAAATTCATGGTAATCGTCTCTCCCTGAGGAATATGCTCCGCCATATAGCTGACGCCGCAGTTTCGGCTTTCCCCAAGTGACAAATCCAGACGGTAGGCATATCTGCCACTGCTAGGTAAGCTGTGGTTGCATGCTTGAAAGACCACCGGATTGTAGTCGTCAGGCATTGCAATTGGTTCAAACGCACGATCCATCGCCCATCGCCACTTCTGTCCCAGCGACCCTCCGGGGTGATCAGATGGCTGACCATGAAGACTTTCAAGCTGGGCCAGCAACGCAGCGCCATCGGGGCCGTCACTTGCAGCAACTCGGACCTCACGCTGGATCGCGGTGACCACAGACCCGGATGCAGGTGTGGAAACGTCAATCTTGATGTTGTCAAATGGTTGCTGACTTTGGTTGCGCAGAAAGAAATCAATGCCCGGAGTTTCATAGCCAACGCGCAATTCCGTTCGAAATGCCACGCCCTCCGGACTCGTAACTTGCAGCGTTCCGCCAACGGGGGACAGCTCCTTTCCCAAGTGCTCCTCAATCAGGGCCAGCGCTTCAGTAATCGGCATTCCTGGCTTCACGCCAAGAATTGCGAATTCATAAGGCCGGGGTGGCACCTGAGATGTCTGTTGCAGTGTGTCATAGCCATCCGGCTGGGGGAGAGATTGGGCCAGACACGTGCCGGAAACGCCAAAGAGAAAGGATACAGTTAGCATTGTTCTAAAGGGCATCGGCAAACCTCAAAATTCATAGTTTGCTTCATATTTCACAGAATACTTCATAGAATCAAGCGTGATGTCGACGTCTTGATCTGGCATGGCCGAACCAGACGACATACTCCTTGAGGCATTTGCAAAAACTCTAAGACAACAACGCCTTAGCAAAGGGCTATCGCAAGAAGAGTTGGCGCATCGTGCTGGTGTCAGCATGCGCTATGTTTCACTATTAGAGAGCCGCCACCACCAGCCGAGCCTGTCTACAATTCGTGGGTTGTGTGTGGGGCTCGGTGTATCCATGGCCCAATTTGTAGACCAAATTGAGAATTGTATTGATAACTGAGGAATTCACATGATCCGAAATCCATTCGCAGTTAGTGAAAGCGGCCTTTTACGCCGGATCCCGATTGTATTTCATGCATTGCTTGTTGGAAGTATTCTTGCTTTGTTTCAAATTTCCGGCGCACAGTTCAAGGACCTTCTTCGGAGTTTCAATGATAGCGCAAATATGAGTTGGGGCTCCCTTTCTGTCTTTCTGATTCTTGTATGCGGCTACGTACTTGTTTTGCTCTTGCTCGCCTGCACGAAAATCCTCGTTGAATGGTTGGTTGACGGCAAATAGTATTTATTAGGCGAGTTGCATGCGAAATAATGTATGTAAATCTGAGTTTTATCCGTTGATCTTTCAGAGTACCCTCCACCCCAATCAATCTAAAAACAAAATGGTAATTTTAAAAGTATTTTCAAATACTTGACTTATTTTTCATAGGGCGTGAAATTCTGCCTCAAAGAGGAGAACTGCGTGTCAACCGATCTGGAAATGCAGCGATTGCGTCACGAGCGTATCAAGTATGAACTCCGCATCCGAAAGCTCACTTTCGCCTCCTTAAGTGAACGCGAAAGTGTTCATCATTCGCTTCTCGCAGGCGTCTCTTCTTCAAAAAAGCGCTCTGAGAAGGCAGCGAGGATACTGGCCAGCGCAATTGATACGACGCCTGAAGAACTATGGCCGGAAATTTATGGAGGCAATGATGAGTAGATAGCAAAAGAAAACCGTCGAATGCGTTCCAGCGCACCGACGGCTTCCCGAGAATGTCTCGTAAGGTTTGTTCCCTTTCGCAGACTCTCCACAAATCACCAAACAAAGTCAAGCCGAGCGACGCGCGGACCAATCCCGTGCGGCCAGTTCTGCTTGGCAATATTTCAAAGGAGAGCACTATGAAAAGTGATCTACGTCGCCTCGTGGAGCTGTCACTCCGCGACAACGAAACCAACAGCGGGATCGGGCGCAAACTTGGTTGTCATCGCGATACAGTCAGTCGAATGCGGGTGAAAATCAGATTGTCTGGTTTGACAGAGCAACAGTTTCAGGAAATGTCTGATGACGAGTTATTGTCCGTTTTCGGCCCGAAACGCAGAAAGAACATCGGGATATCAGTACCAAATTTTGATGCCCTGATTTTGGAGCTCCGAAAGCCCGCGAAAAACAAAGACCACCTCTATCAAGAGTATCTTAGGCAGGTCGACAGCGACCGAGAAAGTAAGCTTCGGCCCATGGGTAGAAGCACGTTTTATAAGGAGTTGAGAAACCGGCAAAAGTCGCGAGGCTTAGAATTTCGACATGTTCATCAGCCCGGAGGATGTATGCAGTTTGACTTCACTGGGAAGAAGCCATTTTACATCGACCGAAACGGAAAAAAGTGCATTGCAGAATTGGCAGTATCAATCCTGCCTTATAGCAATATGATCTTCGCGATTGCGCTGCGCTCGCAAAACCTGCGTGATACCGTGACAGCATTTTCCGAAACCCTTGAGTATTTCCAAGCCGTTCCCCGTGAGGTGATTGTTGATAATTTCAAGGCGGCAGTGACCACGCCTCGATGCGGAAAAAAGAAGGCGGTCGTTAACCGCCACTTCCGAGCTATGCTCGACCACTACTCAATTTTTCCGGACCCTGCGCGCGTCGCCAAAGCACGCGACAAAGGGGCAGTGGAGAACGCTGTGAGGATCGTTGAGGCTGAATTCATTGGCGCGGAACGTTTCTTGGGCTGTTCATCTTTGAAAGAACTGAACACACGTTTGCGAACCGTGGTCAGTCAATTGAATGATCGCCCCATGCCAACCTACCAAAATCGATCCCGACGAGAAATTTATTCGGCTGATGAACGTCCACATATGCGGCCTCTTCCCGCGATGCGCTATGAATACGGCGAGTGGCAAGAAGAAATTACCGTTCCGCTGCACTATCATGTTCGCGTCGGAGCAACCGAATACAGCGTTCCGCATCGAATTGTTGGCAGCAAAGTCAACATCAAGGTGACGTCACAGGCTGTCGAAGTCCATTCGGCGGGCATTTTGGTTGCCGTGCACGCCATCGCTGACGAAACAACGCGCCGCGTAACTTCGCCTGAACACCTGCCTGACAATCATCTGGCCATGACTGGGGATGATCAAGAAAGCGTTCTTGAGCGGGCGCGTAGACTAGGCAGCATCGTCTTGGAGTTCGTGGAAAAACATCTGGAAATTCACTCCAACAGAAAGGCTGCTCGCGACATGTGCAAACAATTTGAGCGCAAGATTCAGCACTACGGCAGTTCAACTTTCTTCGATGCTATCCGTGAGGCTATCGATAGGGACCAGATTACCGCGAAAGCGGTCTATAGCCTTCTCGACCGACCACGTCCCCTCATCGGAGATGACCTGCCCCCCGAGGCTCCCTCATTCATAACGAGAGTCTGCGGGTCTGGTTTTCATATTCGTTGGTTTCGTTTTGGGCAAGCGCGCCGGGCGCGGAGCCCTCAAATTGCTCAAGC
>NZ_JBTLNE010000100.1:0-6122 GCF_054457435.1 Halovulum sp. GXIMD14793
TCATGGCCTGTGCAGCGAACGGCAGTTGCTGCGATTGCATCCGCTCTGTGTTCTTCAGCTTACATGCCGTTCGCACGTAATGTGATCCGACGCGGATGATTGCAATCCCGTCGCACATAATCTGATTTCATTCGCAGCTAATGTGAGTTTGGCACCCCGGATAGCGTCAAATAATTCGAGCGAGAATCCGGGATGTTTGCAATCCGAGCGCTGGATAAGTGCAATTCACTACAAGTACCTCATCAATGGTATGCTTTTCGCCGCCGCAATCTTCATTGCCCCCCTTGGCATTCTGTATCTCTGGATCAGCAACCGAGGAAATAGCGGCCCGCAATGATGACATGCTTGCATTTTTTGCAAGCATGTATTATATAACCCCATGAACAACAAACACCGCAAAACGCTTGCGACCGTTTTTACAGACCCCGTGTCTGGAACGGTCGAATGGGCAGCAATCGAGAAACTGCTCATCGCGGCTGGAGCCGATGTGATCGAGGGTAACGGCTCACGGGTGCGCTTCGTGAAAGACAACGAAGTTGAGACGTTCCATCGTCCTCACCCAGCTAAGGAAGCCAAGCGGTATCAAGTGCGAGCTGCCCGAACATTTTTGGAAAGGATCGGGGTGACACCATGACAAACACCATGACCTACAAGGGATATTCCGCCCGCATCGAATATGACGATGAAGACGGCATCATGATTGGTCAGATTGCTGGTATTCGCGACGGTGTCGGCTTCCACGCTGATAGCGTGGAAGATTTGAAAGAGGCATTCCACCAAGCTGTCGATGATTACATTGAGACCTGCGCCAAGATCGGGAAAGAGCCGCAGAAGCCGTATTCCGGTCGTGTGATGTTCCGCGTCGATCCAGAGGTTCACCGTAAGGCGGCACAGGCGGCAGAGCTGTCAGGCAAGAGCCTGAACCAATGGGCCGAAGAAGTGCTGAACCGTGCTGCTCATGGCGGACAACCAGCATGACCATGCCATCCCCAGAAACATGGTGGTCAGCACTTTCCAAGCAAGAACAGAACCGCCGTAAAGACGAGCTGGCACGTGAGTTGGAAACGCGCGGTATCGATATTCCTGATAGTGATTACGGCTGGGCTAATGCAGCATATGAGGCAGAACACGCATGACGAATGCCGTGCCGTTCCGCGTCCTTTGCAAGCTTTGCAACACCGTTGCCGAGAGCTGGCACTGGTCCCAAGTCCCAGAGGGACATGAGGAAGGCTTGGCTTCCTGTGAGTGTGGCAAGGTGCAATCGGATTCTCTAGGATTGGGGGCGGATAAGGGCCGTATCCTCACAGAAGAACCCGAAGAGAATTGGGAAGTGATCACCGATTGAAGCCCGCCTAAAAACTCCACAATCGCTCGATACTTGGCGTCTCGCTCATGTGGATTTTTTAGGCTCGCGGCGCTCTTCAAAACCTGACTGACATCGCCAGCCATAAGGCAGGGGAAGGAAGGTTTTGAGCCGCCCGAGGGCGGCTTGGTAAGGGTGCTGGCCGAAGGTCGCAAACCCGCGCAAATCTAGGTCATGAAATGCCCTGAAGATTGGAGTTTCTTGTAGGTCACTATGACCTACCGCACGGGTTTTGGCACAAAACCCATAAGTGCGCCCTCCCTTGACATCGAGGGGGCCGCTACGGTAGCGATATCTCCATGGCAATCTTTCACGTCAGCCACAAAACAGTGGGTCGCTCCACTCATGCCGCCGGAACAGCAGGCGCTCACGCCGATTACATCGAGCGGGAGAAAGCCTGCCGCATTGCCTTCGGTGAACACATGCCAACCAAACGCGGCGAGACCCGCCGTTGGCTTGATGAGCAGGAAGCTGGTGATCGGAAAAACGCACGCGTCATCGACAAGCTGACTCTAGCCTTACCTCTGGAACTCGACGCACAACAACGGGTCGATCTGGTCCGTGCTTTTGTCGAGGAGCTGAGCGAAGGCAAACCCGTTCCGTGGCTCGCTGCGATCCACGACAACGAGCAAGATGCCGACAACCCCCATTGTCACCTGATCATCCGCGACCGACATGTCGAAACGGGCAAGCGAGCCATCGGCATGTCCGAGAAAGGCAGCACCGAACGGGCGCGGGAAACATGGGAGCGAGCAGCAAATACATTCCTGCTGCAAGCGGGGTCCAATGAAAGGATTGATCGGCGCAGTCTCAAAGCCCAACGGGCTGAGCTGTTGGCCGAAGAACCGAAGTACCGAAAGTATCAACCGGAGCTGGCCGACGAAATGTTAGCTCGCGCAGAAGCACTGGATCGCAAACCACAAGGCCACGAAGGCCCACAGTCACGCGAGATCGAACGCAAAGGCCGGCATTCGGAAAAGCTGGAACGGATCAGAAATGCTCGTCAGGGCGTCACAGAGGCTCCACAGCCCTCTCAGGGCGTCACAGAGGCTCCACAGCCCTCTCAGGGCGTCACGATCCGATCAAAAGAAGATCGCCTGCGCCGCCGTCGCGAAAAACAAAGCCAACAACGAGTCCAACTAGAGCGAACCTTAGACAACGGCCCAGAACCAAACGACCCGCCTTTGTGGGGATCTGTCCGAGAAGCTTTCAAAGATATCATCAGCCCTGCTGGCTGGCGTGGTACACTCTGGCAGGTACTAGCGCATTTCAAGCTGGTTGGTGATTGGGTCGAGCTGAATGAAATTAACGATGAACTGCGAGAACAGGCGGTTTCAAAGTTCGAAGCCAAACCTCAGAGCATTCGACAGAAAATTCTTAATGCTTTGAATCTCCCTCTCGAACCGCAGGTAAACGAGCTAACACCTCAGAAGCCCGTTCCTGAAAAGTTGGAAAAGCCTGAGCAACCAAAACCACGTCCCAAGTCTGGCTGGTCCGGTCCATCTGATCCTTGATCAATTCTAAGAAAATCCGACCTTAGCCGCCTGTGGTGAGGTCGGATGGTTGGGCGAAACGTCTCCACAAGCACCAAAACACCCTCAAATTTTTATCAAAAAGCGCGTAGCGCCTTTCTTGTTCTATAAGTTCTATATGTTCATGGATTATAACCCACTGAATTTCCACAAACTTCTCCGTTTAAAGTGGGGTTTCGGGCCGGAAAGGTGGGAAATCGGGCCGGAAAGGTGGGAAATCGGGCCGATTTTACGGAATTGACAGGTGGGATTAACCCAATTATAAAACCCACCATGGGAAAGACGCTAAAAGTGGCCGCAGATCGGGCCTATGACCAAACCAAAACTGTGCTGCCTGGCGAGGTTGCTCAAGGTGTCTACATGCAGAACGCGCCCAGCCTACAGGCGCTCAAGCTGATGCACCTGATGATAGGCAAGGCAGGCGGACGAATGGCAGATGATACAACCCATCAGATGCGCCTATCTGATGTGCGTAAGATCGAGGGTATGAAAAACCATGATCGGGCCAGCCTCACACCGCTTTTTGCAGAACTGGCGGCGGCTGTGATCGTTAGTGATGATCTGGAAAAGCACATAGTGACGATCGGTGGTCTACTCGATGAGGCTCAAATTAATTACCGTGATGAGATCAGTGGTGATCTATCTATCTCATGGGGCTTTGGCCGTACGTTTCGACGCATGGCACAGGAATCCAACCACTGGGCCATTCTGGATCGTCAGGCGGTGTTCCATTTGGGGAGCCGATATTCGGTACTGTTGTTTCAACACATAGCCAGCCTGCAAAACCTCACATACGTTTCCAGCAAGCGTTTCACGGTCTCAGAGTTACGAGCAATGTTTGGTGTTCCAGAAGGAAAGCACAAGCGGTTCGCTGACTTGAAGCGTGACGTTCTGTCCGTAGCCATCAACGAAATAAATAGTGATGTGACGCGGCTGCAACTGACGGTTTCTTACCACAAAATAGGGCGCACTGTGGCCGAGGTGGAAATTGCTTGGGATGTCAAAAAAGACCTGACCAAAGTGAGGGCTGAACAAGATCGCCCGAAAGTCGGCCGCAAAGCGCGACGGAATGGGGCGGCAGAAATGCCAGCACTTACCTTTCCTACGTCTGGATCAGTTAAAGGCACCCAGCCGTGGGACCGTATCGCACGGGACAATGCACCGCGCATTCAAGGGAACCATGTGCCTGACCTTCGTGTCTTAGCTGACACCTTCCGCAAGTGGTGCACAAAAAAATCAATCCCGCTAGATGCGACCAGCATTGAAAAGACGTTCACCACATGGTGCAAAAGTTACTCGGTGCGATGATGGCAGACATACACACCCCGCACAGTGTGCTTGCACACCTATCCCCTGCACAAGCTGCACAGGCTGTATCTGTCTCTAGGTGGACAATCATGAGGGCTATAAAAAACCATGAATTAAAGGCTATCAGGGACAACAAGAACCATTGGAAGATTGATCCCAATGAGCTTGATAGGTGGAGCGCCTCCACTGTGCGCACAGTGGAGGTTGCACAATCTATGCACACCCAAAACGACAGTTCGGAAACGCTAGCTCGTGTCGCTGCATTGCAGGCTGAGAATGAGCAGCTGCGCGAGCGCCTTTCAGAGACAAAAGAAGATCGGGATGCGTGGCGCGAAATGGCGCAACGCCGCCGCTGGTGGCAATGGAAATAAAGGAAACAAGATGAATTTTTTAAAGAGTATTTTTGGCACGATCAACCGCCGTTATTTGGTGCGGGCATATGTAATAGGACTGGCCTTTTACGGGCTTATTTTAGTCATGCTGTTGAACTCTGATTCAGAGCAGAATCCATCATTCATGATCGGCGTCCTTACGATCAGTTTGCTGCTATTTCCGTTCGCAAAGCTCGTCTGGGACGAGCTGCGTGATTTCATCATGGGCGACACAATCATTTTTCAATCGGTCCCTATGCACTTCATCGGGAAGTACCTGTAACGAATTGCACTTATCCGGCGATCGGATTGCAAACATCCCGGATTCTCGCTCGAATTAAATGATCGTATCCGGGATGCCAAACTCACATTAGCTGCGAACGTAATCAGATTATGTGCAACGCGATTGCAATCATCCGCTTCGGATCACATTACGTGCGAACAGGGTTTTCGACGTGTTTTCAGGTGCCAGCCTTCCCATCGAGTTGTTGAGGCGCTAAACTTAGATTGTCAGACGGGATTTCAAGACAAGAACTTTCAGTGGTTGTGGTCCCGCGTCTGGCAGCGCCCTGCCGTCTGGAAAAGGGACGTTTCCCAGACCAGCCGTTCGACCGAACCGCAGCAGATTCAACCAACGAGCCCAATGTGACCGATGCTGCGGGAAGGCCGAATGGCGGCTAAGAAGGTAGAGAGGCGCGCAGTTCTTCATAAGAAATGGCAACATGTTCGCGGTAAGCTTCGCGTGCCATGAGAGCGTCAAAGTACCTTCTTATTGAAGGTAAATCCTGCCTCTGAATTTCAATGTCAAAGTATCGGTAAAGGATGTGGCCAAATTGGATGTCCGCGAGTGTGAAATCTGATCCGCACAGCCATTCATTTTCATATAATTGGCGTTCTGCAATAAGCAACTTTGCTTCAAGTTTCTGGACCGCATCGACGATTGCACTTGGGTCTTGCTGCGGTTTTGGTGTACGTACGACGCGCCAGAAAACAGGTGCTGTAAAACCTAGGGCAACATTGATTTTGGACCACTCGGCCCATTTGTCGACCTGTGCCCGCTGTTTGACTTGTTCTGGCCAAAACGGCTCTCCTCCATAAGCACTGGCCAAATACCTGAGTATGGCACCGGTTTCCCACATTGGCGCATCGTCACCGTCACGTAGAACTGGAACTGTACGATTGGGATTCATAGCGAAAAAGTCGTCGGTGTCCGTAAACCCATAGATATGACCCGCATCTTGTCGCTCATGCGCAAGCCCAAGTTCGCCGATGCACCACATCAATGCTTGGACATTAGATGATGATCTTCTTCCCCAAATTTGAAGCATCGCTCAAACCTCCTGATGTTGGTATTCCCCTTGTCTGATTAAGTGAAAGCGGACCTTTCAACAAGGTATCGCAATGGCCGTTTCGTCCGCGTCTTTCGTGCTCATGGCCTGTGCAGCGAACGGCAGTTGCTGCGATTGCATCCGCTCTGTGTTCTTCAGCTTACATGCCGTTCGCACGTAATGTGATCCGACGCGGATGATTGCAATCCCGTCGCACATA
>NZ_JBTLNE010000101.1:0-5434 GCF_054457435.1 Halovulum sp. GXIMD14793
TGAAGGAAAACAGAGGGATAGCGATGCGTTCATGCAAGACAGACCAGAGCTTCAAAGCCTTCATCTCGATTGCAGCGGCAATCATTCAAACACGGTGAACGTCAGCAGACCCTAGTTGATCCGACTTTTGCGCAGGATTCGGATATCCGTATTGGGTGCCGGTGCAGCAAAGGATTGCGGCTGGGCTGCCCTCTGATTTGCCGGCGGGGCCACCGTGTTGCCCCCCGAACTATCCTTGCGGAAAACCAGTGCAGCAGCGGCGGCTTGCCAGCTTACCAGCCACACATGCACTGCGATGAATCCAAGGATCACTAAAATCTCCGACCCAGAGATACCACCCAGAATCCCGCCACCGTCGATGCGACGGCGCATGTCCTCCAGATCCAGGCTAATTATGCCATTCTCTGCCAAAAGCTGAAAACCAAGAGCGGTTGCGATATAGGCCGGAATGGCCATGACGGCCACCAGTGTCAGCACGAGTGCCCCCTTCCCCAGCCCGCGGATCGGATCATAAAGCTGACCATATGCAGAGGCGGCCGTCATTGGCACCAGCAGCACCACATACACCAAACCGCTGAGCAGCAGCGCGCCGATCCAGACCAGTTGCGCCGGTCCCGTTGCCGTGCTGATGTTATCGAGAAGCGGCACCACCGCCTCAATCCCGCGCTGCGCAATATCGTTTCGAATGGCCACCGGGCCATAGCCGGAAAACGCCGCCGACAGGAACACCGCAGCAACCAGGATGGCCGCGGTACCGACAAAATAGACAGCCCCATATAACAGCGATGTCGTGATCATAGATTTTACGCCCGTATCGGGCCGAACCCCCACAGCCCCAATGGCCGCGCGCAGCGCACAAAGCAACAGCAAAAGGCCACAGCCTGTGCAAGCGATCCCGATGAAGATGAAGGCCAGAAAAGGCGATAAAAACATCAGCGGTAATGTGAAGACATAGGCGATGATCATGTAGATGACGCCACCGACAAAAACCCCGGAACCGCCGGAAGGCAGCGCAGGAAGACCGATAGCGAAAGGGGTATGGATCGCAAGAAAATCAATGGGTGCCCCTCCTTATGTCCTGAAGGAAGAGGAACTCTCTAAACAGCTATACAAGTACAAGCCGCAGCTTCCGCTACGACACCCCCTCCAAAATCTTCACGTAGATGTGATCGCTTTTGTGGTTTTCAAGGGGTGAGGCCGGATTTCTTAGGGCAGGCATGTGAGACCTGAAGCCAGCCGAAACTGCGCTATCCGACCCTTATCAACAACGGACCAGCGCAAAGGCTGGGCCGGACGCGGCCTAAGCCCCGCGATCCCGATAGGCCCGCTTGCAACCCGTCGGGGGCCGACCGTTTGAGGTAAAGGCATCCGCGCCGCAGGTATCGCAAGTGTAACGCTGCAAGGTACCCTCACGCCGAGACGGATCGACCCGCCAAAGACACCGCTGCCCGATGCGGCGTGTGCTCGACAGATAAACCAAGGCCGCGAGCACAATGACAGCACCAATCAGCAGCGGCATTCCACACCCTCCAAATCCCCAAGCACAGACCTACCGCGCAGACCTGACTTTGCCAAGGGCCGGACGAGCGCAGGCTCCAAGTGCAGCGGGCCGCACCCGACCCTGGGTGGGCGCATTCCCATTCCAAATCGCTCATGTCTGATCGCGCCATGTGACTACTCCCGCCGCTTGTTTGGCGCGAAAAAAATCACAAGTCATTGGGAGTATAAAGCCCTTTGTGGGTACGCTGCCTAGATTGAACGCGATCAATGCCCACTTAAAAATGAAACCGAAAAAGCCGCGCTTCGGCTTGCGGAGTCTGGCTCCGCAATGTGGGCATTTGGACGCCTTGTCGCTAACGTTGCCGCCGCATTCTTTGCATTCAGTCAATGCCATCAATCAACCTCTCGAGTGAGCTTGATATCGAAAATACGTCAGAAATGCGTTGCTCATGTAACCTTGGTTACACTATCGACTGCGCAAGTTTGTGCGGTCGTTTCTTCCCTGCTTACGCGGGGCCGATCAAAACCCCCTCAAACTCCCGCCACTCCCCCGCGCTCATACCCGAGGTTTCCTGCGTGACCTCCTCACCCTTCAGCATACGGCGCACGCAATCAATCCCCTTTGACGATAGTTGCACGGCACCAAGGCGGTAATCTTCAAAGGCGGCATAGGCGAGCGGTATCCAATCCTTCACGATCTCGCACATCACGTCGGCATAGGCGCGGATTTCGTATTGTGCGTGGCTATCCGCGCGCAGGCGCAGGAAGTGGAACAGGTTGTGCAGGTCGATCTTCCAGTACCACTGAGTATAAATATTTGCAGGCAGGTTCATGCGAGCCAGTTCGCGGGCCAGGCCGTCCTGATCATCCTGAGACAGCATCGCCTCGTAATTGTCATAGGCGCGGGTGCTGTCGGCTTTCAGCAGTTCCAGCACGCGGGCGGCTTCCTCGCCCTGCAGGACGGCGCCTCTGCCCTGATTGTTCACCGTTGATTGAGCCGCCAGATGCTCGGGCTGGGGGATATAGAATTCGCGGTCCAGAATCGAATAACGGGCGGAATACTCATTCACATTCGCTGTGCGGTGCCGGATCCATTGACGAGCAACAAAGACCGGCAACTTGACGTGAAACTTGACCTCGCACATCTCAAACGGGGTGGAATGCCAGTGCCGCATCAGATAGCGGATCAGCCCTGCATCGTTGGACACCGCCTTGGTCCCCTTGCCATAGGACACCCGCGCCGCCTGAGTGATCGCACTGTCATCGCCCATATAGTCGATGACGCGGACAAAGCCGTGATCCAGCACGGGGTGCGGGGTGTAAAGCCGCTCTTCCATCGCCGGAACCGTGGCACGGCGGGTGCTGTGCGACTGGGCGCGCAGCTCTGCGATTTCGTCACTGGCTTGCGGATTATCCGACCGGTCATTCATGCTGACACCCTGCTTTTCTGCGATTCTGCTGGGGGACATTATCTAGTCATGCAGGGGTCGGGCGCAACATCATCTTGTGGTTGGCGCTGCAGAGCCCAAGTTTCACAGCGTACCGGCCCGTTGACAAAGGCGATAGCGCATCACCGATTGCAAAACGCAAATTTATAGGTCGACGCCACTGCCCGCTTGTCAGAACCGTCAATCAGACTAGGCTAGCACAAGATCGAAGCGTCGATAAATGAAGACCAGCGGCGGCGTGCCGCGACAATAAGGTAGGGATCATGAGCCTTAAATATCTGCATACAATGGTTCGGGTTAAGGAGCTGGATAAGACGATGGAGTTTTTCAAACTCCTGGGGTTGGAAGAAAAACGCCGCATCGATAATGAGGGCGGGCGGTTTACTTTGGTCTTCATGTCTCCACCAGGCCAACCGGAATGCCCGGTCGAGCTGACCTATAACTGGGACGGCGATGACGAGCTGCCGTCTGACAGTCGGCATTTCGGGCATCTCGCCTATAGGGTCGAGAATATCTATGATCTCTGCCAACACCTTATGGACAACGGCATCACTATCAATCGCCCCCCTCGCGACGGGTACATGGCTTTTGTGCGCAGCCCTGACAACATCTCGGTCGAGCTTCTGCAAGCTGGCGACAAACTGCCGCCGCAGGAACCCTGGGCAAGTATGGAGAATACCGGGCATTGGTAAGACTGGTCTTTCTTCTGAGTTTATTGGCGGGAATGGCGGCAGGCGGCGACATCCGCGCGGATTTGACCGGTGACGGTATCCCGGAAGAGGTCAGGTTCACCCTGCAGGAAAACGGATTGCTATATCGGGGCGACCGACAAACCGTCAGCCTTCAGATTGACGGGCCCGAAGAGCCAATACGCTTACGAGATGTAGCCTGGGCCGGCGGCGACCAGTATCCGCCGGTCCTGCACGTGACAAGTGACCGAAACCTTCAACTTCTGACCCGTGATCTTGCGCCCGGCCTCGGGGGATGGTTTCTTGTTACAGAGATCACGTGGCAGAGCGGGCGCTTTGTGATCGCCCGTATCACCTATGATACTTTCGACGTAAAAGAGCCATCCCGCAATCTGGCCTGCGACATTGATTTCTTGACACGAACCGGAACGAAGCGTGACAACACAGGCAACCATGCTCTTGCAGCTGCAAAGACAATGGTGGCGCTAAGGGACTGGCAAAGTTCGGATGTGACAGAGGTATGTGACCTGTAAGAGACGCGATTGATCAGGACTGCGACACTCCTTGCCAGCCTTGCAGGTCCCGCACCAGCCTGTGATCTTGCGCTGGTGTTGGCGGTAGATGTCTCGGCGTCGATCTCTCCTGAGGAATATGAGCTTCAGATGAGCGGTTTGGCGGATGCACTGGTCCATCCGGAGGTGGGCGAAGCGTTGATCCATGCTCAGGCAGCGGTCAGCCTGGTGCATTGGTCCAGCCAGACCCGGCAAGCGGTTGTTGTTCCATGGCGGCGCGTGCGTTCGGAGGCAGAGTTGCGCGACGTCGCCCAAGAGATGCGTATAGCACCCCGAGCCTGGTCGCTTTACTCCACGGCCATCGGTGACGCTATCGGCTTTGCCGCAGCGCAATTTGCCTATGCCCCTGACTGCTTAAGGCAGGTCATTGATGTGTCAGGAGACGGGTCCTCGAACGAAGGGAGCGCACCGTCTGAGGCACGCGAACCGCTGGTGCGTCAGGGGATCACCATCAACGCACTGGCCATCGAAAGCAATGTGCGCGGACTGACCAGATATTTTGAGCGCGAGGTGATCGGCGGCCCCAATGCCTTTGTCGAAAAGGCTGATACCTATGCGGACTATCCCGCCGCGATCGAGCGCAAGTTGTTGCGCGAAGTCGTGAAGCCCGCGTTTTGATCCGCCTGGCGCTGCTCTGCTGGCTAAGCATGGCCCTGCCTGTGCAGGCCTGCCGTTTGGCGCTGGTTCTGGCGCTGGACATATCGTCCAGCGTCGATGCGACGGAGCGGGCCTTGCAAGTGGAAGGCGTCGCGGCCGCATTGGAGGACCCCGAGGTTCAGGCCGCCCTGTTCGCCGTGCCCGGGGACCCAGTGGCGCTGATGGTGTTCGAATGGTCCGGGCGCTGGGATCAGACGACGCTGGTCGACTGGACGGTGATCACTACACCGTCCGACATTTCCCGCCTGACAGCCCGCCTGCGCAGCACCCCACGCAGCCGCGACAACCTGCCGACAGCCCTTGGCCACGCGCTGATCCATGCACGGGGTCAATTCGACACCGCCCCAGCCTGCGCGCAACACACGATTGACCTCTCTGGCGACGGCAAAAGCAATGATGGCGTGCGGCCGGAGCGCATCTATGATCTGCTCGACTGGGGTGACATCACCGTTGACCTGCCCCCCGAGGCTCCCTCATTCATAACGAGAGTCTGCGGGTCTGGTTTTCATATTCGTTGGTTTCGTTTTGGGCAAGCGCGCCGGGCGCGGAGCCCTCAAATTGCTCAAGC
>NZ_JBTLNE010000102.1:0-5280 GCF_054457435.1 Halovulum sp. GXIMD14793
AGGTCTGGACCAGGGCGTCCGGAAAGGCTGCGGTGATGGCGTCCGGGAAGCCCTTGAGCCCGTCCACAACGGCGATCAAAATGTCCTGCAGCCCGCGGTTCCTGAGTTCGTTCATCACCGACAGCCAGAACTTCGCGCCTTCGTTCTCGGCGATCCAAAGGCCCAGAACCTCGCGGCTGCCGTCGCGGGTGACGCCCAGGGCCACGTAAACAGCCTTGTTTTTGACCGTCCGGCTGTCCGCGTCCCTGATCTTTACCCTGAGCGCGTCGAAGATGACGATGGGATACATCCGGCCCAGCGCCCGGCTTTGCCATTCGCGGACCTCGTCGAGCACGGCATCGGTGACGCGGCTGATCAGTTCTGCCGAGACCTTCAGGCCATAGACATCCTCAAGGTGGGCGCGGATGTCGCGGGTCGATATCGTCATTGTCGTCATGCTCCTTCGTTAATGAAGCATGGGCCAAATTACTCATACACAGAAGATCGGACACTCTCACCAATGGCGGCAATGCAGCTGGATAACACTATTTGCATTAAATCTGTGGACTGAAGCCAGAGCCCTCTGTCCACTCTGAAATAGCTCGATCTATCTATGATATTTCGGCGGCGGAAGCTCTAACGGCTTTGGATTAAGAGCGACCCAGTTGACAGCCAATTCACACATTCTCGCGGTGTCTCCACCGCGCCGATTCAACTCTTTGACAATGACACTGGCTTCATCGCACTCGTCTTTGGAGAGTGGCACGCCGGACCCCGTATACGCCAAGAAGGCATCAGCCAACTTCTTGTAGTCCGCGTCCCAGTTGGCCCCGCCATTTCTCTCGAACTCATCGCGTATCTTTCCCGACACGCGCACGACTTCACCCTGAACCGTCTCTGCCGCACCGCTTGAGGGTACCAGTAGCTCCCAAAGCTCTTGATGGCGCTCTTCCCAGCGTGCCGCCTTTGCGACAATCGGTGATTTGCCGTCATGCATTGCCCGACGGGGGACAGGTGGCACATCAAACAACAGATAAAGCCGGTCGAGCGCAGCACTTGTCGCATCCACGTAGTCAGGATTGAAACCACTACGATGGAATTCAAAGTTCGCGCCTATGCGAAGAACAGAGTGCTTCATATCCTGCGTGACGACAGAGCCATCTCCTTTCCCGGAGCCAAAAAGTTTCGACAGAAATCCTGTCTTCTCAGGCACTCTCGACGCGGCCAGCAATATCTCGGCGATCTCTGCCATGCCGACAATGTTGGCATTGCTGCATCTTCGCAGCGCGTGGCTTAGTGGCGTCTGCTTGTCGTGGTTAACCGCATCTGCACGTGCGCCATGCTTGAGAAGTACGTTAACCGTTTTCGCGTTGTACGCCGCAGCCGCGCCGTGGAGCGGTGTATTGCCGCGCGTGTCGCGGAGGTGCACGTCTGCTCCCAGCTCCAGCAGAACCTCCAGACGGCCTTGCCAATGAAGTGCCCGTGCATGCAGGGGGGTTTCCCCATACCGATCAGCCGCCGAAATGTCAGCACCTTGATCCACGAGCCATCGTGCGAGTTCGTCGGGGCATTCGCTGAAAGCAAGGGCAGTCTGCTTTGTGGTGCCACCGCGCGCATCCAGACAGCACGTCTCAAAAACATCTTTGAGCGTCTCAAGATCGTTTTCGACTAGGAGGTCCTCGAAGTTCTTGGGGAGTGTATTTCTGTTAGCTTTGGCCATATCGATCTCCTAGCAGAAAGTCCGGGCAACCATCTTCACAATACTTAACGAAAGGATACATTGAGAACCAGACAACTACCAAACCGGCCATTCGTGTAAAGTGCAGCATTCGGCACTTTGTGCTTCTGTGGTTGCCGCCCGGGATGCAAGAAGTTTCTGACTGTCTGGAGGTGTGATCGAGTGCGGTCTTCTGTCAGGCCTCATTGTGCGGCATTTTCAGAAGCCGCGGGCCGGTATGGTGATCAGCGGATTGGGTCCAAATCTCTCTGACGAACTCACGGTTCTGAGCCCAAAACTGGTTTTCCCAATCCAGATCTGTTCGATCGTTTCGCCCATTCAGGTCATCGTCTTCTCACTCCCAGTTTGCCGCCGCCATGGCGATCTTTTTGATGCTGGTGTCGCTGGCGCTTGTCGGTATTTCGATGATGCTGGGCCAGAAGAGGGGGGACTAGATGTCGAACGCGTTGAAGACCCTGTTCATACTGCTGGTCCTTGGCTTTCTGGCCGCCTCGCTGATCGTGGTTCTGGGTGTCTCGGTCAATGAACCAAAGCGCCTATTGTTCCCACCTGAAGGGTTTTCACTGGCCTGGTATGCAGAGCTGTTTCAGGCCAAGGACTGGCTTGGGGCGTTGCGAAATTCGGTTGTGATTGCGCTGGGGGCCAGCACCCTTGCGGTTTCAATTGCGCTGCCGCTGGCGCTTTATGCCTGGAAAAAGCAAAGCCGTTTGGCCCGCGCGCTGTTCGGCCTTGGGGTGGCGCCGTTTATGCTGCCGCCGGTGATCTCGGCGCTGGGGTTTCTGGTGTTTTGGATCACCATCGGGTTTTACGGGCAGATCTATGCGACGATCATTTCCCACGGTGTGTTTCTGGTGACGCTGCCGCTGGTGACGATTTCACTCGGGCTGGAAGCCATTGACCGCCAGCTGATCGAGGCCACCCGGGTCATGGGGGCCAATAACCGCCGCGTCTTTCGCACTGTAGTCTTCCCGCTGGCGCGGCCCTACATGATTTCCGGTTTTGCCTTCGCCTTTGTTCTGAGCCTGAACGAGTACATCATCGCCTACATGGTTGCCGGGTTCACCGCCGAGACACTGCCGATCAAGATCTTCAACTCGCTTAGATATGGCTATACGCCCGTCATGGCATCGGTCGCGGTGTTCTTTGTTATGACGGCGGTGCTGGTCTTTGGCAGCATCGCCCGGTTCGGTGATCTTCCGCGATTGCTTGGCGCAGAACGGGCGGACCGCTGACTATCTTTAGAACGTCTTCAGATATGAAAGCGCCGGCCACAGGGAGGGGCCGGCGCTGGCACAAAGTCAGGCTCCTAGACCCGCTGCTTCGTGCCGGATCTCCGAAAGGCTGCTCAATACACCTCAGCCATTCGGAGGATGTGGCAATGATGGCGAGAACTGCAGGAGGCTAAGGATCTCGAACAGCATCTGCGCACCGGCTTGCGCCGTGTTGGTTGTTGCATCATAGGCGGGGGCGACCTCGACCACGTCACCACCGACGAAGTTGATGCCTTTCAGCCCGCGCAGGATCCGAAGTGCTTCGCGCGTGGTCAGGCCGCCAATTTCGGGTGTCCCGGTGCCAGGGGCAAAGGCCGGGTCAAGGCTGTCGATATCGAAGGACAGATAGGTCGGTCCATCGCCGACCACGGTGCGGGCTTTATCGATGATCTCGGGCAGGCGATCCTCGGTGATTTCGCGGGCCTCGACCACGGTCATGCCGGAGACGTCCGAGAACTCCCAGATATAACGTGCGGCACCGCGGATGCCGATCTGGATCGTCCGCTCTGGGTCCAGCACACCGTCCAGAACCGCGTTGCGGAAGGGGCCGCCATGGTGGATTTTTCCCCCTCATAAGACCCGCCGGTGTCGCAATGCGCGTCAATATGGACCATGCCGACTGGCCTGTCAGCGCCAACCGCGCGCAGGATCGGATGGGTGATCGAATGGTCGCCGCCAACCCCAAGGGGAAGAACACCCGCCGCAACGATCGCTTTGGCAAAGGCTTCGATATCGCTATGGCATTGCGACAGGTCAAACCGGTTTTCAAACAGGATGTCACCGATATCCGCAACCACCATTTCGTGGATGGGGGCGACCTCCAACGCATCGTTATATGGGCCCACCCGTTCGATGCTGCGCAAGGCACGAGGACCGAAGCGCGCACCGTTGCGGTTCGTCACCCCAAGGTCCATGGGCGCGCCGTAAAGCGCCACCTGCAGACCCGCAAGCGCCGCCGCATCGCGTTGGGGTGCATCCAGCAAGGTCGGAATGCCGGCATAGGGGGCAGGGCGCCGCCCACCTTCTGAGAAAATCTTATCGGCGATCCGGCTATATTTCTCGTTAAAGATGGTCCCGCCATCGGCGTCCTGAAACTGCGCGCGGAGCGCGTCCAGTCTGTCTTTGTTGAGTGTCATTGCCTTACCTCTGCCCGCAGATTTTCCAGCTTTCTTCGGGGATATTTAACCTTCATTAAAGTTGAAATAACGCAATAAAATTTGCACAATTGGGCAAGTTAATTCCTGGGGAAAACATATGGCGCGGCGCAAAAAGGTCTTTGCAGGCAAGATCGGCGATGTTGATCTGCGACTGATGCGGGTCTTCAAGACCGTGATCGAGTGTTCGGGCCTGTCCGCAGCGCAGGCAGAGTTGGGCATCGGGGCGTCCACAATATCGAAACAGGTATCGGATCTTGAGACCCGCCTCGGCGTGCATCTGTGTCATCGGGGGCGGGGCGGGTTTTCCTTGACCCAACAGGGTGTGATCGCACTGGAGCATATCGACCGGCTGCTGGCCGCAGCGGATGAATTTGCCACCAACATGGCAGCGGTCAACAATCGTCTGGGCGGAACGATTGATATCGGCATGATTGACTTCACCCTGGCAGATGACCGAAATCCGCTGATCGGGGCCATTGGAAAGTTTCGGGAAACCGCGCCGGATGTGAATGTCCGGCTGATGACCGGCACCCCTGCCGAGGTGGAGCGAGGTGTCATTGACGGCAAACTACATCTTGGGATCGTGCCTGATTATCAGCGCCACCCGTCGCTAAGCGCGCTGCCACTTTACGAAGAAGAGGTTGGTCTGTTCTGCGCGGACGATCATCCGGTCGCGCAGGCCATGCAGACGGACGCTGCCCTGACCGCTAGTCAGGTTGAAACCCACGCGCTTGTGCATCGCGGCTATTTCGAAAGCGGCAAGGTGAAAAAGACCAAAGGCCGGTTTCCCGTAGGCAGTATCGCCAACCAGACCGAGGCCGTCATGGCGCTGGTCCATAGCGGTCTGTATCTTGGGTTTTTCCCGGTGCATTGTGCCGAAGGTTCGCAGGCGAACTATCTGGAAGTTATGCCTGACAGCTACAGATACACGACACCGATTTTGGCGATCTGGCGCACGGACCGTAAGAACTCCGTCTTGCTACAGATGCTTTTGGACTTCATTCGCCCGAATGATGACTAGGCAGCGTACCCACAAAGGGCTTTATACTCCCAATGACTTGTGATTTTTTTCGCGCCAAACAAGCGGCGGGAGTAGTCACATGGCGCGATCAGACATGAGCGATTTGGAATGGGC
>NZ_JBTLNE010000103.1:0-5279 GCF_054457435.1 Halovulum sp. GXIMD14793
CTTTGATCATCCCAATGATTTGGACTTCCGTGAAACGGCTCTTTCGCATTCGTTTGCTCCTTCAAAAGGTTGAGCAAACTCTACATCAGAACGAGGGAAGTTTCGGGGGGCAGGTCACTCGCGCAACGTTTTCGAGGTTTTCCGAGAGATCAAAGTCTCCCATATCTGGCGGGGGTGACATGTTGTCGGGATCAAGCATAAAAGGCTGCGGGACCGGTAGGCCGACCCTTCGGTAAAGGCCTGCGAACTCCATCAGGTTCTCTTGCTGTACCGCTCCGGCGGCCACCCCGGCCTGAACGGCCATTTCTACCGTTTCCAGGAAATCTTCCGCATACTCATTGTCATTTTCAAGCCTCATGCGGGCTTCATCCAGAAGAAGGCTCAGTATTTGATGCGCCCCGTCCGAATGGTCATCCTCTTGCGCGGCGAGCACCACCAAACCACATGCGACATCGCCGCTGGCAAGCAATCGGGATTTCAGCCGCATGAAATACGACTGAAACTCGGGCTCAAAACCATGGAGTTTGAATTGCTCCATGCAGTCGGCAAGAAGTTGGGAGGACATGTCTGACTTCCAATCAAGCAGCCAATTGACCGCGTCGAGTGTTTTTTGCGTTGGTTCGGGAATAAAGTGTATAGTCACTGCTGATCCGACAAATCAGGCGCAACACGGAAATTGCGCCTGATTTTTTTATGGTGTTTGGACGTGTTGCTTAGGTGTGCTCAGCTTCAAATGCATGCTTATGTGCGGCATCAAATGCGTGCCGTAACGCATCTTCTTTTGACGTGTCGAGATTCGTTCGCAGGATCTTGCCTCCGAGCTCACCCAGTTGATCGATAACTTTATCGGAAGCGTGGTCTCGCACCATCATAAACATTGCGGCCTGCCCAGGTTGGAGGGCGTGGGAAACTTCCTTCATGAAGCCGTCATCAATCCCGAAGTCGCTCAGCGCACCGCTCAGGGCACCGGCGCCAGCACCAACCGCGACACCTAGCAGGGGATTAAAGAAAATTACACCGACCAAAAGGCCCCAAAATGCGCCATTGGCGGCACCATAGGTCCATAGGTTGACCATCTGATTCAATTTGATCTTGCCGTCCTGATCCGCGACCGCGACGACCGCATCGGCGACATCGACGAGGTACTCACGGGACATCTTGAGAAGCGCAGTTCGTGCGGCTTCGGCATGTTCTTCGTCTCGGTATCCGATAACAATGAGTTCTGACATACTGTTGCTCCTTGGAGAATGGACCGTGCGCCACCTAAGGTGTTGCGCACGGCCTTTGGAATTTACTTGGGTGTACTGTTCAGCGAATGTCGCCCTGGGCAGGCACTGCATCAATTTCGAAGACGTCGACGACGATACCATCCTCGACTTGTTTCAGGGCCAGATTGGCCTCGAAGTATTTGCCTTCAGAAAGCAGAGCAGCAGCGTCTTGCAGATGCATCATGCTTTGTTGCGCCGGCATGAGGGCCGCCGACACTTCGACATCGATTTCTGCAACACGCAGAACTTCAATCGCTTCATCGGGTTCTGCAGATTCGAACAGGCCATAGGCACGTTGCAGGGCCAGCTTGTTCTCTTCGGTTGCTTTGTAGTTCTCCATAAGAGTCATGGACATGTCGAATGGCAGGTACTCAACATCGGGGTTGGAGTTCCCGAAGCCGTTGACACCCAAAGCACCAATGTCCGCTTCCGCTTTCGCCAGGGAACGCGTTGCATCGGCAACGGCGGTCTGAGCGTCGTCAATGCGATTTTCGAGAATGTCGATCCGGGCCGCCCGGACTTGGGTCATTGCCGCAAGAGCATCATCTGCGGTTTTCAGCATTTGTTCCTGCGTCGCGTAATCGACATCTGCATTGTCTGCAAATGCCCCAGCCACTGGCATCGCAGCGAGCGCGCAAGCGAAGGCCACTGCGGTTTTTTTCGATACTTTACGCATATCGTTTCCTTTCAGATGCATGTTGCTTGTACCGATAATGTAGGGTGCTTCCTTTACGCCTCTTTCGCCCGAAATTTACAAATTTGGCAGTTTCTTGAAGTCTTCAGCATTGGGGAACGCCACAACAATACGAAGCCCAGGATGATTGTCATGCGCGCGGACAGTCGCGCGGTGACGAGTGGCAATTGCGCGCACCAATGCTAAACCAAGTCCGTTTCCGCCAGTTGAGCGGCTGCTGTCGGTTCTGAAGAACGGATCGAAAATTTGTGCCCGTAGCTCGTCTGCGACGCCAGGGCCGTTGTCCTCGATAGTTAATTCGACAGTTTCATCCACAACTTGAGTTGAAATGCTGACCGTGGTTCCCGCTGGACAATGTTGAATTGCGTTGTTCACCAAATTATAGGCGAGTTGCATAAGCATTTTATGATCGCCCCAAACGACCGCTTCATCGACGGGAGCGACATCGAGCTCGAGCTTTTGATCATTATCTTCAGCAATGGCGAGAAGTGTGTCATGCATTTCATGCGCGAGATCATGAAGGTCAACTTTTGCGAAATAGGTGCGTGCCCCTGAGGTCTCGATCCGGGAAATTCTCAAGATTGTATCGAACACTGAATTCAAGCGTTGTAGCTCACTCTCCAGTTCTTCCAATTGCAGTCGCGGGTCCTCCTCCTTGTCCACCTGACCAAATGCCTGCTGTAAGGCCATGAAACTGTGGGACAGTGGTGTCTTAAGGTCATGTGCAATAGCCGCCACAGTCGATCTTGTGGTCGTCATCAATGCAGAAAGTTGTTCCAAGTGTTGATTGACTTGTGCCGCGATCCGATCGATCTGGTCGTTGGAAGATGATACAGGCAATCGGGCAGTCATATCACCTCGAGAGACCTGATCAAGCGTGCCTTCGATCGTTTGAAGCTTTGTCAAACTCCGGCGGCTGAGCATGTATCCCAAACCCAAAGTGCTCACAAACACAATAAGGCCGAGAACAAGCAAGCCTTCAATCAACGTCATCAATGTCCGGTTCTTTGGTGCAAGGGACCGACCGACAACGGTTTGATATTCATCTTGGCGTGCTGCATTCAGTAGGTGTGCATCTTGTAGGCCAAGAAAGCTGCGCTGTTCCGCTGAATGCACATACCATCCTACATAATCTGGTGCCAACTCTACGTTTCCGGCCAAGAATTTTCCTGTTTCATCGAACAGTCCGACCATATGCCGCTGGGTAGACAGAGGACTATTGAGATGCGTGACGGCACGTTGCAAGGCGTCACCACCACCATCCATTAAGATCTCATGGAGGAGAATCTGTTCCTCAAGAATCTGCGTTTCTAGGTTTTGTTGAAGTGCATCCTCAACGCGTTGATATGCAAACCAACCCGCCACGCTGAGCACAATTCCAAAGAGCGTCGCAGCGTAGAGCGCTGCCCGAAACGGTGCTCCCGCAAAGACGCTACCTTGGTCCATGCAACGAGTATCCAGTATTTCTGATTGTGTGCAAAAGTTGAACTTTGAACGGCTTATCAATCTTTGATCGCAATCGGCTAATGTGCGTCTCCACAACTGTCGAGTTCGGATCGAAGGTAAAGTCCCAGACCTTCTCCAACAACATAGTCTTGGTCACCACACGACCTGGGTTGCTCATGAAGACTTCCAGCAGCGCAAATTCCTTGGTCTGCAATTCAATGGTTTGCCCTTCTCGTTTGGCCGTTCGGCTCAGAAGATCAAGTTCGAGGTCGTGCACGACCAGTTTCGTAGATTCAGTTGTTCCTTTTCGGCGAGTTAGAGCTTGGACCCTGGCCAAAAGCTCCGAGAAATGGAAGGGCTTCACGAGGTAGTCGTCACCACCTTCTGACAGACCAGCAACTCTATCCTCGACATCGCCCAAAGCCGTCAGAAATATGACCGGTGTTTCGACGCCGGCAGCACGCATTGCTTTGAGCACTGACAGGCCGTCCATTCCTGGCATCATACGATCAAGCACAACGACATCACATTCGTTGTAGAGACAGAAATTCAGGGCGTCCCGCCCATCATCAAAGGTTTCGACCTGAAAGCCACTTTCCTGGAAGCCATTCTGAACATAATCGGAGGTCTTTTTGTCGTCTTCGGCCAGTAGAATTCTCATATCGTTTCGGTCTCTCCAAGCACGCATCACAAAAAATGGTGATGATCTCCCGCACTATCTACTTCTTTCGTGTGGCCCAGCGAACTTACAAATTTGTATATCTCGGGAAAACCACAAGTGAAGTCTGGAGGATACACTTGCAAAGACTCGGCATTTCTAGCCGACGCGGCAAGCGCCAAAGCGCTGGCAAATTTGGAAAGGTGATCCGTCATGACAACTGTATCTGCACTCCTCACCAGCAATGGGGCCCCATTCTTCACAACGCCTGACGAAAATCTTTACGATTTTGCCGGCCGACTTCTGGAGCGTGAAATCTTCGGCGCAATCGTACGCGACCGGGACGGCGATGTCGTCGGTGTCGTCACAGAACACGACATGGTCCGCGAAGCCTTTGAGCGGAATGCACATCTTTATGACATCACGGTGGAACAAGCGATGACGGAGAATGCTGTGGTTTGTCAGGCGAACGCCGGGCTCGCGGAGGCGCTTACGCTGATGGGTAAGCATCGTATCCGCCATCTCGTTGTGAAAGATGGCTCCGACGTCCTCGGATTTGTTTCCATCAAAGATATCCTCCAAAAAATCCATGCGGACGAGCAAATGGAGATATCGGTGCTTCGCGATATGGCCGGCATCCACAACGCCGCCAAATCAGCTTAGCATTCATAGCGGTTACGAAATTGAGGGTCGAGTGATGTCATTGCCAGCAGTTTCACTGAACCAGTCCTTGAGCCAATACAATTTTGCTTTCGATGGCGGTGAGCGTCCTCAAGGGCTTCGGTCCATCCTTCGACTGATAAATGGGGAAAAAATTGTCCCACTAGCGTCGTGCGCCACCAGTGGTCGGACTCGGCCAATGCATGTGGTTGAGGATGATGAGGGATCGAACGGAGTGCGCGCACTTGTCCGGCATCTTCGTGCTCAAATAGATGGAGAGGGTGGTCGGAGGGAGGTGCCTCCACTCGCTCAGGACCCTTTTGAAGCAGCATTATGTGATCTGCCGGACTCGGTGTGTGCGATTGCCCATCTTCTGAAAAGAGTGTTTTGGCACTAGTTAGCACAGCCGCGCCGGTGCCTCTATGAAGAACAAGAGGGAGTGTCCTGAACTTTGTGTATCTGGCCCGGCCCATGCGGTTTCAGATACTCAAGCGTCGAAGCGCTCGCCAAACACTATGGCGAACTGGTTGCGGGCTGCAAACCATTCGCGAAC
>NZ_JBTLNE010000104.1:0-5195 GCF_054457435.1 Halovulum sp. GXIMD14793
GCTTGAGCAATTTGAGGGCTCCGCGCCCGGCGCGCTTGCCCAAAACGAAACCAACGAATATGAAAACCAGACCCGCAGACTCTCGTTATGAATGAGGGAGCCTCGGGGGGCAGGTCACTAGGCAGACGGGTACCATGGCGGCGACGACATCGTCACGGGACATCGCAATTGCTCTGTCATTCGCAGCGCTGTCGGTCATCCAGCCGCCCCACGAAAATCCGGCGACGCCGACAAAGACAGCGCCGATTACGGCACCATAGATGCCGGGTTTCAGCCATTCGGGCATGTTCATTTCAATTCCTCCAGCGGGGGAAGCGCCGCGTCGCTATGATTGGTGGTTTCAGAGAGGGCCCGATCACATGCAATTGCATGCTCAAGATCCTCAATTGTGGTCAATTGCATGGTCGTTTGACCCGCATTTCTCCCTCGCCCCCGGACGATTAGATATGTCGCGGTGCGTCGGTAGGCTTCAAAGCTAAGGCCTTGCAGAAGTTCTTCTTCGACAACGGTTTCATAGGTTCCGGCCGGAAATCTCCGTTGGCTGTCACCAATCGTAAAGTCGTTAGAAAACGTCACCTTTGATCTGGTCGAACGCGTGAGCATCACGGGTCTCCAATGAATAGAATGCTGGGCTTTTCATCGCCGCCACTGAGGCAGGCGTCGAAAAGATCGCCTCGTCGAAGAAAGGCAGTTGAGTACACCTTAGTCGACCCTCCGGCGTGCGGTGCTGATCGAGATTAGTCTCCGTCGGGTTCTTTGCTGTCAGGGTATGAGCTGAAGCCGTCTCGCGGCCTCAGACAACTGAACGCAATCCGTCGTCTCAATCTCATGCCGAAAGGAAACCCATGTCCGCCTCGGACGTTCTTCACCCCGATGGCAACGAATTTGATGCCTTCCTATTCGCCAAGGTGGGCGAGGACCGTACCGGTGCAGCCGTTACGGTCTTGTCTGCGCTTGCGCGCCTTGACCTCGACCCTTGGACCGAGGCACGAGAGCTTTCGCATCTTGGCCAGGAGGACGCGTTAGCTCGACTGACCTCACATTTTGAAGCGATTACCGACATTCCGGTGCTGGCATTGGCAAGCGAGGGCAAAGCGGCAATCTTGGTTTCATTGCTGCCGAAGCACGCGTCGCTTCGCCTTTTGAAATCAATGGAAATCGGCGCCGACAGTTCTCCAAAACAATCGATCTCCTGGACAAGGATGGCCCTCGTTGGGGCCGTAGTTCTAGTAGGGATCTTCTATCTGGCTCAGACGGGCTAACCTGCGTCAGTGCATGGGTCCGATTGAACCGGTTAGGTCATGTATGTCGACCGCTTATTTGGTTGGTATATTTTTCGAGCACCTCAGGGGCGTGGGATACATGCAGTTCACCAACGAATTGTATGAGTTCTGCGCTTCTAATTTCTCGGACCGTCCAAGAAAGGACACTTCCATGAATGATGATGACCAGAGCCAAGAAAACCAGACTTTGAAACATATGGCGTCCGTCAAAGCCGCTTGGGACAAGGCTCCTGAAGGGTCCAAAAAAGCCACCGCTTTGAAGCACTACCAAGCCGCTGAAAAGGCCCATGAAGCGGACAACGATGAAGAAGCTCACAACGAGCTCAAGCAAGCAAGCCGCGCGCTGATGTGATGTCGGCGTCCGCATAAGAAGACAGCAGGGCCGCCCAAAGACTGTGGGCGGCTTTTTTACGGCAAAAGAGGCCGTGACTGATCCAGATAGGTTGGATCGAAATCCGCCAAGGCAACTAGTCCCTCATAGTCATCGAAAGTTACTTGCCCATCCTGAAACGTGACGAGCCCGCCTTCGCGGAGCTTGCGAAGGACGCGGTTGACGTGGATGGCGCTTAACCCCAACGCATCAGCCAGATGATACTGAGTGAGAGGGCAGGCATAGCCCTTTCGGTTTCCCATACCGACAAGTGATAGCCTGACGCCAAGCTCCAACAGGAAATGCGCCATGCGCGCATCCGCATCGCGTCGCCCCAGCCCAACCAGATGTTCAACAACCATCGCCTCGTCGCGTGACACAGCCCATAATATGGCCGTGGCCAGCCGTGGTGTCTCGGCGAAGGCTTGCAGAAGATCGCTCTGCAGCACCTCCGCAGCTTCGATATCGACAATCGGTTCGATCCCATGATCGGATGTGTGTAAAAGCACGCTGCGCAGCCCCAGAAAATCCCCTGGTATCTGGAAATCAACGATCTGCCGCGACCCGTCAGCCTGGATCTTGTACGATACAACCCAGCCCGCAGCCAGAATGTAAGCCGCCTGTTCGGATTGGCCCTGATGAACCAAATCGCGCCCTGCGGCGAAAGATTTCCTCCGCTGGTGCAAGCGCTCAAGAACGGCCAGTTCTGTCTCTGAGAGTGCAACGAACGCAGAGAGCTTGTGAGTCAGAGGACTGACTTCGATGTTCATCATCGGTCCCTCCCGAACCAGCGCATACTCCAAGAACAAATCTGTTTCCGGACTGATTTCGATCAGTAAAGAATACCAGACACTCTGCGATGTTGGTCAATACTATCACGACCTCGCCCGGTCGCGAGTCAACAAAGGAAGAGGATTGCTCCCGATGTCAGACCAACAAGACCCTGCTGGCCTCGCTGCCTTCTCGATTTGCGAGGCTCTCTTACTTTCGCTGCAAGATCGCAATCTGCTGCCGGAACGCGAGATCGTAGGAATTCTTCGCGATGCAGCAGCGCCCCACGAGAATGCCCAAGGCTCGGAGGCCGAGCAAAAAGTGCATGCTGCAACCGCCAAATTGATCAATGAGATCATCGTTGGCGACAACCTTTCGCGGCGCTAGCAGCGCCAATTCTCTTCCACTAGATGTGAGCGATGCCTAGTTGCTCAGTCGCGCCACTCAAGCCGTCTTCGGATCGGTCGCTTCAGACATTGTTTCAGAAGTTTGCTTGGGTGCGGACTGCGATTTAGGATCTTTTTCTTGCAAGGCCCTTTTTTCGGCGGCCTCTTTCTTCGCCAAGTCGTTGAACGACATTTTAGCTTTCCTTTGCTTGCCGCCAGGGTGCCCGGCAGCTTGCAACACATAGCGGCTCGATGCCCAATTGGCAAAAGGAAACATCAGCAATCAGACAGCTTGCGCCTTGTAACCCCTCTAAGCAAGCACCACGTGTGATAGGCTACTGACCTCCATTCGACCCTCTGTTTTCCTTTATCGGCTCGCAGCGCTCGACACTGTCGTGAGAAGCCGGGCTGCCGCATATCGTGGGCAGCGATAAAACAAGGAATATTCAAATGGCCAATGGCACAGTGAAATGGTTCAACACCACCAAAGGATTTGGCTTTATTGCCCCCGAGACAGGTCGGAAGGATGTGTTTCTGCACATTTCAGCACTCGAGAAATCGGGAATGACCGCCCTGAGCGACAATCAGAAGGTGACCTTCGATGTCGAGACTGGCCGCGATGGTCGTGAGAACGCGGCCAACATCGCGCTCGCCTGAATCTTGCAAAAGGGCGCTCCTTAGGGGTGCCCTCTTTTGCGCCCGGGTGGCGACCGCGTTTCAGCGCAGCCACGTTGTATCTCACAACCGCTGGCTGGCCTGAAGCGATACTCGCCTGGACCGGAATTTTATGCAATTTATCGTAGGAGATAAGCTCAATCACACATTTTACCACCTCATACCGATCGAAAGCTGGCCATGACCTTTTCAATGCTATGCCGAAGAAATCGAAGGCCTCGGAGACGAGGAAACACCCCGCTTTAGCGATCTGGCTGAGCGAGTATGGCAGATATCAGATCAAATCCGGACGTCTCGCAGGCGCATACAGTGCCCGCGCGTTTCCGATGCCACCAACGAAGGCGCGCGGCCTGATTGCCGAGGCGACCGGCCAGACCGAAGCAGCTGCGATCATCGCATTGCATTCCGCCATTGATGCGCGCGAAGTCCGCAGGGCCAAAGACCGCAGAACCGATCCCTGCACGGGAACACAGGTCCCCACATCCGACGAATACGCGGAAGCGCTTAACGCCGTAAACCTGACGCGCTCACAGCGCGCCATGATGATGGCGTTGTCACTTGCGGACACGGACGGGTTGGCAGAGGTGACGGTCGCGAATGCTGGCAGCTACAAGTCCACGGCCTCGGCCAACCGAGCGCTCGCCAGCGCGGGTCGCATGATTACGAGATATCTGTCTTCCGAGACAGGCTCTATGTTCCCTTCAACAAGTTCGGGTGGAAGTGCGATTATTGGATACCAAAGTGCTTCCGCACATAACCAGAAGCCCGGCAACTGGATCATGCACCCAGAGCTTTGCACCGCCATCCGTATCGCTGCATGAGTTAATCGGAAAGCCGTCCGTGTGATCGACCAATTTGGGCTGATTGCCAATTCAATCAATCTTGATCAATCCGGGATGACTGGGACGGCGGGCAACCATTAAACCCTTTTCAGCACATGTAATTCAGCGACAAACGGGCGGCGGGTCGGCCCGCAAAGGCGGGCGTCACCCGACGCGCAACCAGTGCTAGAGTTCAATGCTCTCGGAAATGCTCAGAGCATCTTCGAGTTCAACTCCTAAGTAACGAACCGTGCTGTCGACTTTCGTATGTCCGAGCAAGAGTTGAACCGCACGCAGGTTACCTGTTTTCCGGTAGATCTCAGCAGCTTTTGTTCGGCGCAGCGAATGCGTTCCGTATCCACTCGGTTCCAGACCAATCGCCGACACCCAATCGTGCACCAAACGGCCATACTGACGGGTTGAGATGTGCGGGCGATCGTGGAAACGGCTGGGAAAGATGAACGTGTAAGCGAGCATCTCGGGTGATCTGACCCAAGCCAGGACAGTTTCCCTTGTGTTTTCCGACAGTTCAAACTGAACAGGCCGCTTGGTTTTGCTCTGGATGACCGAAACCCGTTCTCGGACGCGGTCCTCTTTGACCAGATCGACCACAGAGAGCCTGACCAGATCACATCCACGTAATTTGCTGTCGATGGCAACGTTAAAAAGCGCCAGATCGCGAAGGTTGTTGGCCAACTCGAGTCGTGCTCGGATCGCCCAAACCTGTTTTGGCAGCAACGGCCGTTTCTGGCCGATAATCCGCCCCTTGTTGGCCTAGATGGCCCGAAGCTGCATATTTGGGCTTTTGGAAGAACATGAAGAGAACAAATTGGCGATTGACGGCTTGATATGATCTCAGATGATGCTTGCGTCTGGAGGGGTCATGACA
>NZ_JBTLNE010000105.1:0-4883 GCF_054457435.1 Halovulum sp. GXIMD14793
TGGCCTAGATGGCCCGAAGCTGCATATTTGGGCTTTTGGAAGAACATGAAGAGAACAAATTGGCGATTGACGGCTTGATATGATCTCAGATGATGCTTGCGTCTGGAGGGGTCATGACAGAGCAAGCATTTGCCTCGGAGTGGGGGCTTTCGTATTCAGATTTTGAATTTCTGACCCGGTTTGGGGCGAAGTCTAGAGTCATGATTTCGTGCCAGCTCCTCTTTTTTCGCCAGCATGGTCATTTTCCCACCGACCGCAGCGATCTAGACCCGGACGTGATCTCATACGTCGCGGATCAAATAGGGGCGGCAGACGATCTGACCTATTCATTTTCCAGTGACACCGCGCGGCGGCAACGTGCGGGCATTCTCGATTTTCTAGGGTTTCGCCGCACTTCTGATCGAGACCGCGCCGAAATCCAAGCGTGGATGACCGAACAACTTGGCGGGCGAGATCTGAATTTATCCGAGTGGATTGGGCGCGGCTTTGAGCAGGCGCTACAGATGGGCGTGTTTGTTCCCTCGGCAAAAATCATGGAGCGCCTTGCCCGCGCTGCTCGCCGTGATTTTCGAGATGGCTTTCTGAACTATGTAGTTGCGCAACTCACTGCCGAAACCATTGATAAGCTGGAATGGGCCCTTTCGGAGCCTTTAGCCGATACGGGGTTTCAGCAACTGAAGGATGATGTGGGCGCGGCAACGCTGGAAAGCGTGTTGCTGGCAGCCAGGAAGGTGTCTTTTGTCGATGACCTCAATCTACCAATGGCTGTTCTTGATCGGGTTGAGCGGGGATGGATAGCGCGTCTCGCGCGTCAGGTGGAGGGTGAAACCGCCTCGGAAATGCGTCGCCATACGCTGGAACGACGATTGGGTCTCCTGGCGGTTTATCTGATGCATCGCCGCTCTCAGTTGATAGACGGCCTCATCGATTTGCTTTTGGAGGTGGTTCATCGTCTGGGAACACGATCACGCCGCAAGGTCATTCAGGGCATCGCATCCGATATTGGCGCGGTTCACGGCAAGGAACGTTTGCTTGTCGAAATTGCCGTGGCCGCGCTGGATCATCCCGATGGTCGGGTCGAAGACGTTATCTTCCCTATTGCAGGCGCGGCCAAGCTGCGGGCCGTCATTGACGAACATCGCGCCAAGGGGACCTTGGACGCGCGTATCCAACAGACCATGCGTAGCTCATATGCCAGCCACTACCGCCGCATGTTGCCTCCGTTGCTTCAGGTTTTGCAATTTCGGTCAAACAACGCCATGTGGCACCCGATATTGACCGCTTTGAGCGTGATCGTTCGGTTTGCCGAAACTGGTCGCCGGGTTGTTTCTGAAAGGGATGTTCCAGCAGGGGTCATCCCCGGAAAATGGCGCAGCGCAGTCATTGATGAGAATGGCAGGGTCAATGTTGTGTCCTTTGAACTCTGTGTGCTGACGCAACTGCGGGAACGCATCCGCGCCAAAGAAATATGGATCGAAGGCGCAGACCGCTACCGCAACCCGGATAATGACCTGCCAGGGGATTTCGACACGCGACGAGATGCCTACTACGCTGATCTGGGGTTGTCGCAGGATGCAAAGAGCGTTGTCGCGGGCGTAAAGGCTGAGTTGGAAAAGGAATTGCGTCTGTTGAATGCAACCTTGCCCGACAATGACAAGGTGCGCCTGCGGTGGGGTGGTGGGGAGAACCGGATTTCCGTTACGCCATTGTCACCGGTTCCTGAGCCACCTGGTCTGGCGGCTCTGAAAGCCGAGGTTGCCCGGGCCTGGCCGATGACCGGACTTTTGGATGTTCTCAAGGAAACAGCACTCGACACCGGGTTTCTGCACAGCTTTCAGACATCAGCCAGCCGAGAGGCCTTGCCAGCTCCCGTGCGCGATCAACGCTTGTTGCTTTGCCTTTACGGCTTGGGAACCAACGCGGGCCTAAAACGCGTGGCTTCCGGGTCGCCTGATGTCAGCTATGACGAGCTCAAACATATTCGGCGGCGGTATATTGATCCTGCGGCTCTGAAAGCGGCGTGTGCCCAAGTCGCCAACGCGACGCTGGCAATCCGCGATCCGGAAGTATGGGGGAGGCCGGGCACGACCTGTGCCGGAGATTCCACCAAGTTTGGAGCCTGGGACCGCAACCTGATGACAGAATGGCATGCGCGCTATGGTGGGCGCGGCGTCATGATTTACTGGCATGTGGAACGGCAGGCGACTTGCATCTATTCTCAACTGAAGCGCTGCTCATCCTCCGAAGTGGCGGCAATGATCGAAGGCGTCTTGCGGCACTGCACGGATATGGAAATCCAGCGGCAGTATGTGGACAGCCACGGCCAAAGCGCAGTTGGCTTTGCCTTCTGCCATCTTCTGGGATTTGAGTTGGCGCCACGCCTCAAGGCCATCGCGCGCCAGAAACTCGCTCTTCCGAGTGCCGGTATGCGGGGGCAACTGCCAAATCTCCTGCCGATCTTGTCAGGCGTAGTGGATTGGGAAGAGATCGAACGCCAGTACGACGAAATGGTCAAATACGCCGCAGCCATGCGGCACGGGACGGCAGACCCAGAGGCTATCCTGCGCCGGTTCGCCCGATCCGATGTGATGCACCCCACCTACAAGGCACTGGCGGAGCTGGGCCGCGCTATCAAGACGATATTCCTGTGCCGATACCTGCGCTCGGAAGCCTTCCGTCGAGAAATCCACGAAGGGCTGAACGTTGTCGAGAATTGGAACAGCGCCAATAGCTTTGTGTTCTTCGGCAAAGGCGGCGAGATCGCCACCAACCGTGTGCGGGACCAGGAAACCGCAGCCCATGCTCTGCATCTGCTACAGTCCTCACTGGTCTACGTGAACACGCGGATGGTGCAGGCCGTCCTGCACAACCCCGATGTGGTCGCGCGCTTGTCCCCCGAGGACTATCGCGGCCTCTCCCCGCTCATCTATCTACACATCAACCCTTATGGCCGCTTCGAGGTCGATCTGGACAAGCGGATCGACTTTGAACTCATGGCCGCATAGAGGTGCGCATGGCGAAGAAAGAACCCCAAATTCTCCGGTTGAAGATTACTTTGGTACATATCGATCCCGCCCCTTGGCGGGAAATCGAAATCAGGTCGGACAAGACTCTGCCTCATCTGCACGATGCCATCCAGGCTGCGTTTCTTTGGTACGATATGCATCTGTGGGGTTTTGATGTTGGTGACCGAAAATACGAGATGAAAGATAGCGACTTCGTGATGGAACCAATGTTTGGGCCGCCGGTCTTGGAAGCGAAGACGAAAAGGCTCGACTTCTTCTTGAATGCGAAGGTGCCGCCGGTCGCTTATACCTACGACTTTGGCGACGATTGGCTACACCGCATCGAACTGGTCTCAAAGCACGCTGTCGGGCCGAACGAACCGCTACCGCGTTTTGTAGGCGGTCAGTGGGCAACCCCGCCGGAGGACATTGGAGGCCCGCCGATGTATGAAATGTTTAAGGAGGCGCGTGAGGATGCAAGCCACCCAGAACACGATTGGGCGGAGGAAGCTGGATACGTTGACTGGGCTCACGATGAAATCCACGCTGACGTTGTCAGCGAGCAGTTCGCGAAACTGCAAAGACAGAAGACGCGGCGGACATCTCGGTGGGTTATAGAGGGCTAGGTGCGTTATTTTGGGTATACTTTATGTGAACATCTCTCGTGAACAGAAATCGCTGACAAAAGATGTGCAATTTGGGTGTCTAACGATATAATGAACACAATATTCCTTTAGCACACCCAAAATGAACACTTATCAGGCCAAAATCGGATATGCCCGCACCTCTACCATGGATCAGAACCTTGATGCCCAAATCGAGGCGCTGACAGCGGCGGGATGTGGGATGGTACGACAGGAACAGCGCAGTGGCGCGACGCTTGAAGGCCGCCCCGAGTTGAAGACAATCCTCGACTTCATTCACCCAGGCGAGACGCTGGTCGTCACCCGCATCGACCGGTTGGCGCGGTCCATGCGCGATTTGCAGATCATCGTCGCTCAGCTGAAGCAGAAGGGCGCGCATCTCGCCGCTACCGAGCAACCGGTGGATACGTCCACAGCCGCGGGCAAGGCCTTCTTCGACATGCTTGGTGTCTTCGCCGAATTCGAGACCAACCTGCGCCGCGAGCGGCAAGCTGAGGGGATCAAAGCAGCCAAGAGCAAAGGCGTCTATCGCGGGCGTGTGCCCAAGATCGATATGGCGTCCATCCAAGCAAAGCTTATTGAAGGTTGCTCCCCCACTGAAATCTCACGCGAAATGGGGATCTCGCGCGGCACTGTCTATAAAGCAAAGGCGCAAATGCTATCGACCGGTGATGTCGCGGAGGGGCTGGATACATGAAAAAGAACGCCCGAAAGCGAAAGCCTCCTGCGCCCAAAGTGCCCGTGCCAGCGAAAGCCAAGGTGCCGCCACCACGCAATCTGACGCCAGAGCTCTGCGATCGCTTGCGTCGGGATATGATGAAAGCCTGCACCGCCGCAGCTGAAACACACGGGCTAACGGTGGAAGGCGGTGAACTGAGCGACATTGATCTGCGCCACAGCTTTGAGATCGGCTTCCGTGTCGGCATTCCTCAAAAGGACGGTGCAATCTACTCGCCCGACAAAGCCATGTTCGAGGTGCTCGCTCCTCATTTTGGATTAGACCCCGCCGACTATGGCCGCACCTTCCGGTCGAAAGATGAGCTCTTCCGTATCGTCGCCATCAATCCCAATAGGCCGAAATATCCCATCAGTGCCGAGCGCGTCTCGGATGGGCGAGGCTTCAAGTTTCCAGCCGATAACGTTGCGATGTATCTGCAGCGTTCATGAGTCGGGCTTTGTACGCCTTTTGTTCCACCAAAAGCCCAAATATGCAGCTTCGGGCCATCTAGGCCTT
>NZ_JBTLNE010000106.1:0-4829 GCF_054457435.1 Halovulum sp. GXIMD14793
GTGCAAAGGCTTCGACCGCCATTGCCGTTAACGGGCCAACGCCAGGTATCGTCTGGAGGCGGCGCGATACTTCGGACTGCTTCGACAGGGTTTTAAGTTTCAATGTCTTCGCATCAATCCGGGTCGTGAGATCGGAAACTGAAGCGAGCAGATCCTCGCATTCCTCCCGGACCAAAGCAGGCAGGCTGCTATCGGTCTGCGCCAGAAACTCCGCTATCTTCTTCATCTGATGGACGCCCTTGGGGAATACCTGACCCTGCTCATAAAGAACGGATCGAAGCGCATTGATCTGCTCAGTTCGTTGGCGCACCACGCGATCGCGCGCACGGAACACAACGCCTCTTGCGATTTGCTCGTTGCTTTTGGGCTCGACGAACCTCATCTCCGGGCGCTGCGCCGCAATGACGATCGCCTCGGCATCAGCCGCGTCATTCTTCTGCCGCTTGACGAACGGCTTAACATATTGTGGCGCGATCAGCTTTGCCTGGTGGCCAAGTCGCTGCAATTTTTGCGCCCAGTAGTGAGCGCCGCCACAGGCCTCTAGCACCACGATGCTTGCAGGCTGCTCTTCCATGAACTTTCGGAACTGAGGGCGGGACAGCCTCTTGCGAAACTTGACCTCTCCGGTCAGCGTAGTTGAAAGACATTCTTTGCCAAATCCACACCAATCATCGTATCAATCATGTTGCCGTCCTCTCTCTATCGTGGCCGTGTACGACCACATCTTTGGCACATTGCGATGCCGTTTGGGGAGGGCGGCAACCATCCCATCTCTCTTCCCGGGTGGGATCGGATCATGGGGACAGAGCACCCGTGTTACCATCAGCGTTTTGCGCGGGCGGTATCCTCGGCGGCGAGGGCCACATGAAATGGGTGTGGCGAAAGTTATCCCAGCCGGACCAGCAGGTCCGCGGATGGCTCGCCCGTTGCGGGCAGTCCGATGCTGGTCTGATAGGCGGCAATGGCCTGTTTGGTCTTGGGACCAATCACGCCATCGCTGCCGCCTGCATCAAAACCCCGTGTGGTTAGGCGCTGCTGCAAGGCAATTCGGTCATCCTTGGTCAGCCCGTATTGGTCCGGCGGAAAGCTGGATTTCAGCGGTCCGCCGCCGCCGATCCGGTCCGCCAGATGTCCAACGCCGATCGCATAGGCGTCTGAATTGTTGTAACGTTTGATGGCGCGAAAATTGCCGGTAACGGCGAAACGCGGCCCGTCCGGTTGCGGCTGCAGAACCGGGCCAGCGGCTGCACCGGTCACCTCGCGCCCCCAGCTTTGCCCAGCGGTCCAGCCGCTGCGCGCCAGATAAGACGCGGTCGAGGCCAGTGCATCTGTCGGATCCTCTGACCAGATATCGCGCCGCCCGTCGCCGGTGAAGTCCACGGCATATTGCTGGTAAGAGGTCGGCATGAACTGCGTATGCCCCATCGCCCCGGCCCAACTGCCAGTCATGCGGGCGGGGGTGGTGTCGCCGTTTTGCAGAATTTTCAAAGCTGCCACCAGTTGCTTTTCAAAGAACGCCCCGCGCCGCCCGTCATAGGCCAGGGTCGATGTGGCCGAGATCACAGGCACATCACCGCGACGCGCGCCATAAAAGCTCTCCAACCCCCAGATGGCTGTGATGATCTGGGCATCGACGCCGTAACGCGATTGCAGAGTGGTCAGCGTGCCGCGATGCTGGGCAAAGGCCGCGCGGCCTTTGGTGACGCGTTCGTCCGAAACAGCGATGGACAGGTAATCCTCAAGACTGCGTTTGAACTCCGTCTGATTGCGGTCACGCTTGACCACGCCAGGCAGAAACCCGGCATTGCGAAATCCCGTGCTGACGGTTGCATCCGAAAGACCATATTTCGCTGCACGTGACTTAAAGCCCGCAACCCAGGCATCATAGCCCGCGTTGGGCACGGGCCGCAGGTCAGCGGCCAGTCCGGAGGGTGGGGTGGACGTGGACGTACCGGTCGTTGGTATAGAACGACCACAGGCGACCAGGCCGCTGGCGGCAAGAACGCTTCCGAACTGACGTCTTGTGAAATGCATCTGGGTTACCTGCCAATTGGATTCCTTATTTTGGATATGGTATCGCAAAGCACGGTTCAGGCAATCATAACCGTGTGTAGGGTACGCCTGAAATGTGAGAGCTTTCACAAAGCCGTCGTCAAAGGTGTCCTATTATCCTCAAGCCAGACATTGCGCCGCGTGCAATCACGTACCCGGCCAAATCAAGCATGGAGACAATCATGGCAAAGCACCCCGTAGACCTTTCAGCGGATGATTGGGACGAACTGACTTTTCCCCGCGCCGAGGAAAACGATTTCGACCGTGTTGTGGAGCGCGCAATTTCCCGTCGTGGATTTCTGAGCAGCGTTGTCGCCTTTGGCTCGGGTGCGGCCGTTATGGGGACAGGCGTTTTCAATCCTGCACCCGCACAGGCGCAGACCGCTGCATCCCGGTTTCCTTTCACGCCGATCCCGCTTCAGACCGATGGCACCGTTCATGTCCCCGAAGGCTATAGCTGGAAAACCATGGTGCGCTGGGGCGATGCATTGTTTGCGACGGCAGAAGGGTATGACGTTGCCGAAGGTGGGACGCTTGAGAACTCCGACATGGTGTTCGGCGAGAATACCGACGGGATGGAAACCTTCAGCTATGGCGGACGCCAGCTGATCGCCATCAACCACGAATACGCCAACCGCAAGACCAATCTGCCAGCCGGGCAGGAAGGCACACCGGCAAATACCGATGATGTCCTGAAGCTGCAGAACCTGCAGGGTGTGGCTGTGTTGGAAATCGCCGAAGGGGATGACGGCTGGAAGGTTGTCAAAGACAGCGCCTATAACCGCCGTATTACCCATAACACCCCGATGACAATCGCAGGGCCCGCCGCTGGTCATGATCTGCTGAAGACCGAGGCTGATCCTACCGGCACCGCGTCGCTGGGGACGTTCAACAATTGCGGATCAGGCAAAACGCCCTGGGGCACCTATCTGACCTGTGAAGAGAATTTCAACGGGTACTTCGGTGCCAGTGGTGAAGCACAGGCTCAGCTTGAAGAAGGATACGGCCGCTATGGCATCGGGTCCGATGGCTGGGGCTATGATTATCACAAATGGGATGACCGTTTTGATATCACAAAGAACCCGAACGAGCCGCATCGCGCGGGCTGGGTGGTTGAGATTGATCCGACTGATCCCGAAAGCACACCGGTCAAACATACCGGTCTTGGCCGCTTCAAACATGAAAACGCCGAGGTGGTTCTGGCCGCAGACGGCCGCGTTGTTGTCTATATGGGCGATGATGAACGGGGCGAGTTCATGTATAAATTCGTCTCGAACGGTGTCTACCAGCCCGGCGGATCGACCGAGGGTCTGTTGGATGATGGCAAGCTGTTTGTCGCCAAGTTCAATGATGATGGCACCGGCGAATGGCTGGCGCTGACACCGGAAAGCACCGGCATGGAAAAAGCGGAAATTCTGATCTTTGCCCGTAAAGCCGGATCAGCCGTCGGGGCCACGACCATGGACCGCCCTGAATGGATCGCCGCGAACCCCCATGCTGTGGAGGCATATTGCTGTCTGACCAACAACAAGAACCGTGGCGTGAAGCCTAACGCTGGTGGTGATGAAACACCGGTCAACGGCCCGAACCCCCGTGAAACCAATCGCTATGGCCAGATCGTGCGCTGGCGTCCGCACAACGACGATCATGCGTCGGCCACGTTCGATTGGGACCTTTACGTGATGGCCGGTAACCCGGATGTCTATAAAAACGTCTATGGTGGGTCCGAGAACATCACCAACGGCAACCTGTTCAATTCGCCCGATGGTATGGCGTTTGACAGCAGCGGGTTGGTTTGGATCCAGACCGATGGCGATGACAGCAATGAAGAGGACTTTGCCGGTATGGGCAACAACCAGATGCTGGTTGGCGACCCGGTCACAGGTGAGATCGCCCGCTTTCTGACCGGCCCGAATGGTTCCGAGGTTACAGGCCTCTGCTGGTCAGCAGACCGGCGCACGATGTTTGTCGGCATCCAGCACCCGGGCGGCGACTGGCCCGATGGCGGGGGCAGCCTGCCACGCTCGTCGGTAATTGCCGTTAAGCGTGACGACAACGGCCTGATCGGCTGAGGATAAAGCCCCTCGAACCTTGCGTCCGGGGGGCACCTGTTTCGGTATCAAGCGACTGATATCAGTACCGGTTTTGGTTCTCGGGGCCAAAGGTTTATGCGCCCTTCATCAAGCCTCTTGCGACCACGTCAACGTCTTCCCGCTTGTCATCTTCGGTCGGACGATTTGCAAGCCGGGCGATGTCTGGGATCAGGTCGGTACTGATCGACGGATCAAGCTTCGGCAAAAGTGTCGAAAGCACCCAGTACTTCCAGACAGCATCATCAGAGCTCAGAACAAAGCGAATATGGGGGACAATGGCTGGGCCAGCCCCTGCAAGAAGGTTTGCAACATCATTTGCGACTGGCCAGTTCATGTCCTGCAACCACTCCAGCAATGCGGGAATGGCGGGGTCTAATTCAGGGAAGCCCAGCATCTTGGCGCGCGCCAGTGCTTCGAGATCAAATTTATCTTTGGGAATGCAGGTATCATAGCTCATGAAAAGACACTGACAGGTCGTCTGCGCACGCGCAACGCCGCGTTGGTCCTGAGACGGAACAGTCCCTTCATGGCCAGTTACAGTGCCGGGTATATTGGCTCTGATCCGATGTTAAAGCGTTTCGAGTTTACCTTGAGACATCACATAAAATCGAAACGCGTACACCATATAGGCTTATCACTGCGTTTCAGGATAATCTTTTGTCTCAGGTTTATCCCGAAACGCTT
>NZ_JBTLNE010000107.1:0-3573 GCF_054457435.1 Halovulum sp. GXIMD14793
GAGTTTCGCCAAAATGAGGATCGTGTGGCCAAGATTGTCATCAACGCCTCCAGCCGGACCCTGTCTTCATTCCGGCTGGATCTGACGCATGAGCGTGCCCTTGGAGGTGGTCTGCTGACGGCCCGTCTGGGTGTGGAACAGGGCCTGACCTGGTTCGGGGCGGAGCAGATCGCTGAAGTGTCTGACAGCCAGCCCGAGGCGCAGTTTACCCTGTTTGATGTGGGTGTGGATTACACCCGGCCCTGGAAGCTGAAGGCCGGTGTGCTGAGCTATTCGGGACAGATCCGGGCGCAGGGCGCGCTGAATGCGCTGCATGGCAACTACCAGTTCAATCTGGGGGGCCTGTCCAGTGTCAGGGGCACCTCGCGCGGCCTGATGAGCGGTGCCAATGGGGTGCTTTTGCGCAACGAGTTGAGCTTTACACCTGCCGGGCAGGACAAATGGCCAGCGACCGTACAGCTTTACGGCGCGCTCGATGTCGGGCATATATTTGAACAGTATTCGACGACGGTCGCAGGTGGGGATGTGATCGGCGGCACGATGTCTGGCGGCGCATTGGGACTGCGCGGTCAGTTTGGCAAGGCCTCTTTCGATATGGCCTGGCATCAGGTTCTGAGTGTTCCATCGGGGCTGACACGCCCGGATGGTGAGTTTCTCGCATCATTGTCATTTAGATTCTGAGGGGCCGGGGATGGGCATCAAAACTTTTCTGAACCGATTTGTTGCGGCGATTTCCACAGCGGCGATCACGCTGCAGCCGCTGATGGCGCAAACCGTTGTCACAGCACCTGATGGCAGCAATCTGGATGCGGGCTCGGGCAATGGTGTCCCCCTGATCATGATCCAGGAGGTGGATGCCAACGGTGTTTCGCACAATGTCTTTCAGCAATTCGATGTCGGCAGCGAAGGCCTGATCCTGAACAACAACGCCACCAATGGCGTTGTCGGGACCGAGCTTGGCGGCCTGATTGTGCCCAACCCCAATATCACCGGGGCAGCGGCCAGTCTGATCCTGAACGAGGTGACCGGCCCCAATGCCTCGCAACTGCTGGGCGCGATGGAGGTCGGTGGCACCCAGGCGGATGTGATTGTCGCCAACCCTTACGGCATCACCTGCAATGGCTGCGGGTTCATCAATACCGGCAACCTGACCCTGACCACCGGCACCCCGACCTTTGAGGGGGACACCTTCACCGGACTATCGGTCGATGATGGCACGATTTCCATTGGCGAGAAGGGCGCGGATGCCCGTTCCGCGCTGACCTTTGGCCTGATCTCGCGTCAGCTGGTCGTTGGCGGTCCTGTCGCGGGGCAGGATGTTCGCGTCGTACTGGGCCGCAATGATGTGGTCTATGCCACCGGCGAAGTCACGGAAAAGCTGGACGATGGCTCGGCCAAGCCCGCGCTTTCGATCGACAGCACGGTTCTGGGCGGTATGTACGCCAATGCCATCACCATCACCTCAACCGAAGACGGTGTTGGCGCGCGCATGCCACAGCAGATGGCCGCCAGCGCAGGCGAGATGCGCCTGACCTCGGACGGGCGGCTGGTCATCGGCAGCGCCTCGGCCTCGGGCCCGGTCCGTGTGCAGGCCACAGGACCGGTCGAGGTTACGCATTCGGTGTCGACCTCGCAATTTGCCCGCATCACCACGCTGGATGAGTTTACCATCGCGCCGAATGCCACCGTGCAGGCGGATCGGGGGGTTGAGGTCACCGCGACCGGGATGACCGCCGGGGCCGGGGCGCAGGTTGTGTCGGGAACCAATCTGACGGCCAGCATTGACGGTGATATCGGCCTGGCAGGTGATGCAGCCCTTGTTGCGGCGAACAACCTGACCCTGTCGGGTAAGAATATCACCTCGGCCGGTCGGATCGCCGCCTCGGGTGGGGCGCTGCAGATCGACGGAACAGATATCACCAATTCGGGCGTCGTTTATGGCGAAGATGCGGTGGGGCTGAACGCCACCCATGATATCGAGAATAACGGCGGCACAATCCTGTCGAATGCGAACCTGACGCTGACGGCGGCCAATGAGGTTCGCAATCTTGATGGCGGCACGATCGAGACGATTTCGGGCGATATCCTGATCGCCGCGACCCACATCCTGAATGCCCGCCCCGATCCGACGATCAACGGGCTGACCGTCAGCACACCCGATGGCAGCGGCGATACCTGTCCGCCGGGCTATACCTGCGACACCGGCGGCTTTGACCCCGATGCGCAACTGGCCGAGGTCACCCTGAACGGCGAGGCCGCGCAGATCATCTCGGGCGGTAATATCACCCTGAATGCCACCAGCGCCGAGAACCGCTATTCCCTGATCTCGGCGGCGGGCAACATCACGCTGAACCTCGACACGCTGGAAAATATCGGCCTGGGTCTTTACGCGCCCACCGGTGATCCGACCGTGCTGGAACAGGTCGGGGCGGTCTTTGGCGTGATCGAAGCCGCCGGCGTGATCGACGCCAATGTCTCGGGCTATGTGCTGAACGGGGCCGTCCAGGGCAATGCGGCTGTATCCGAGGCCTCAGGCAATGTTGATCCGGCTGATCTGGCCTCGGACCTGACCTCGAATGATTTGCTGGTGGTCAGTGTTGATCCCGATGCCGCTTACCTGATCGAGACCGACCCGCAATTTGTGAACCCCGAGCTGTTCCTGTCCTCGGACTATTTCCTGATCGCGGTTGGCCTGGACCCGGCAGAGGCGCAAAAGCGCCTGGGCGATGCCTATGCCGAACTGCTGTATATCCGCAAACAGTTGCTGGCCCTGGCGGGCATGCTGCGGTTGCAGCCGGGCATTGATGAGGTCGCCCAGATCAAGGCGATGTATGACAATGCCGTCAACGCGGCCGAAGAGTTGGACCTGACCGTCGGGGTCGCCCTGACGCCTGCGCAACAGGCCGCGCTGAAGACCGATATCATCTGGATGGAAGAGATCCAGGTCAACGGCCAGACCGTGCTGGCCCCCCGGGTCTATCTGGCAGACACATCGCGGATCACGCTGGCGGGCGGTTCGGTGTTGCGCGGTGCCGTGATCGACGTCAACACCACCGATTTCCAGAATTCCGGTACGCTTTTTGCCGAAGGGGGCGTTCGGGTGAATGCCACCGGCACGCTGGCCTCCAGCGGTCGGATCGAGGGTGGATCGGTCATCCTGTCAGGCAACACGGTCAAGATCGCCTCGGCCTATGACCGGCGCGGCAACAAAACCGCCTTTGCGGATGGAGTCTATGGCCGGGCTGCTGTCGTCTCTGATGGCGATGTGGTGATCAAATCCGCGGGCGATCTGACCGTCGCCGGGGCCAGGATTGATGCCGGGAACAATGCGGCCCTGATCGCGGGCGGTGCGCTGAACGTCACCGCACCCGCGCTGGAGTCCCGCCGCGGCAAGCCCACCGGCAAGAACCACCTGCGGGTTGAAGATGTCCGCGCTCTGACCTCCAGCATCCGGGCCGGCAAGGATGTCTCGCTGATCGCCGAGGGTCAGGACGGGCTGCTGCTGGCTGGCGCAGATGTTGAAGCCGGCCGCGCCATGTCGCTGATCGCACGCAGCGGCAATCTGGTACTGGC
>NZ_JBTLNE010000108.1:0-1137 GCF_054457435.1 Halovulum sp. GXIMD14793
GACCTCTGCCGAAAATCTGCATTTCTTCGATTACGCCCGCAAATCGGGCAACTTCCTGTCGAAAAAGACGATCCGCAACCAGATCCTGACCATCGACAACACCCCGACGCGCCTGTCGGCCAGTCAGATCGGCGTGGTGGCCGACGGCACCATTCTGGGCGAAGCTACGGCCTTTGACCTGCCTGCCCAAGCTGAAGGGCTGGGCGGCGATCTGGCGGTTCTGTCGGTCAATGACGGCACCGCCTTTACCCATGTCACCGACCTGCGGGCGCAGAAATACTACAAAAAACGCGCAATCCTCTTTGGCCTGATCACCAATTCCAAGGATATCCGCACGCTCTATACCTCTGCCGTTGGCTCCAAGGGAGAGATTGACGGTGATGTGCTGCTCAAATCCGGGGCCAACCTGACCCTGACAGCCGTGGATTATTCCATCGGCGGCAGCTTCCGCACCGAGGTGGCCGGCACCACATTCGTCCTGTCCGCGGTCGAGATGGCCTATCGCGCCGTCATCAGCCACAAGGACAATGGCATCATCGTCACCGACCACCGGTCCGAGACGATCACCGAAACGGCCAAGCACAACTCCATCAAGGCCGCAGGCGGGGTGCATTTTGACCCCAACTCGGCCATCGTCTTCGCCGGTGTCCGCGACCCGCGCTTTGACGGCACGCACCCGGCCTCCTGGCTGTCGGAAAATGGCGGGCGCATGGCGCTGGCCACCGCAACCCTTGGCCCGGTCACCGATGTCCCCGAAGGTCAGGAAGGCAGCAATGACCCCTCCTGGCGCGAAGACTTCGAATGGGCCTCCGAAGGCACGCTGACGCGGACGATGATGGAACTGCCCGGGGCCGAGGATGGCGCGGGCTTTGCCTATATCCCGGGCCTGCTGGCGCGCGAGAGCACAACGACCATCCCGACGGAGCTGATCTCCTACCACTTCTCCGAAACCAAACGCTCCCTCTCGCCTGCCTTCAAAATGCTGGTCTCCATCGTCGTCACCCAATGGGTCGGCGGGCTGGGGCTGTTTGACGGGCTGGGCACCTTCTGGCAGGCCGCCGCAGAAAAAGCCCTCAGCTCCGTCATCGTCGAAACCACCGCTGGCGTCGTCTCCGGTGACCTTGATATCGGAAACAT
>NZ_JBTLNE010000109.1:0-4076 GCF_054457435.1 Halovulum sp. GXIMD14793
CGCTTTCCCCATAGAGCGGCACACGCATCCCGCAGCTTCCACCTTGTCAGAGTTGTCAACGCGGGCCACACCGCCAGAAACAAACCTAATGCACTGGCCCGCATCAAAAAATCTTAGACCAGATTGCAAAATGCTGCAGGCTGTTCGAATGTCGACTTTACTGCAATAAAGTCGATGCTGCCAGTCAAACAAGCAATAGGAATTGCCCCTCATGTACGTCTCCAACCCACAAGCCGTTGTGTTCGATATGGATGGTTTGTTGCTCGATACCGAACGGGTGTATTTTGAATGCTTCCGTACCGCGCTTACAACTCTCGGATTGCCGCAAGATGATGGCCTGTTCCGGCGGCTGGTTGGCACGAACCACATGCTGGGATGCAGGTTGTTGACCGAGGGGCTTTCCGGACGCGTTACACTTCAAGAGTTCAATGCAGTCTGGGATGCAGAAATTAGGTATCAGCTGGCAGATACAATCCCCGTCAAACCTGGTGCGCGGGCACTGGCAGAATATCTGCTTGGACGAGATATTCCTTACATCATCGCGACCAGCATCCCGACAGAAAAAGCGCACCAACATCTAAGCAGGGCAGGTCTCAGCGAACTTTTTCAAAATGTAATAGGTGGCGATCAGGTCGAGGCTAGCAAACCTGCACCAGATATCTACCTTCATGCGACTGCGTGTCTGGGTCACGATCCAGCAACCTGCGTTGCGTTTGAAGATTCGCCTAACGGTGTCCGTGCGGCGCACGCCGCAGGCCTGATAACGGTGCAGGTCCCCGATATCGTTGAGCCCGATGCCGACCTACGCGCACTCGGGCATTTTATTGCCAGCGACATCATCTCCGGAGCGCGCGAGGTTGGGCTGATGGTAGGTCAGAATTAAAAACCGACTTTCATTCATTGAAAGTTAACGGCAGCAAAAGTCCGTCCTGCAGCCCTTTATAGCGACACTTTTAAAGCGTTTCGGGATAAACCTGAGACAAAAGATTATCCTGAAACGCAGTGATAAGCCTATATGGTGTACGCGTTTCGATTTTATGTGATGTCTCAAGGTAAACTCGAAACGCTTTAATGGTTGGTTTCGATGAAACCGCGCTCAAGGAGCAATCTATCTGGCATGGCAAAACAAGTGTTTTACTCCGGCCCACCTTCAAAGATGGCCCGCTCATCCACTGGCGCGACCCGCAGGATATTGGTGGAGCCGGGCGTATTGAACGGGACGCCAGCGGTGACGATGATCTGATCGTCCGGGCCGCCAAACCCATCCGCGGCAGCCGCGCGCGCGGCAGAGACAACGGCCATCTTGAACCGATCCAGTTCGGATGTGATCACGCAATGCAGGCCCCAGGTCAGCATCAGACGCCGCGCGATCGAGACTTTGGGGGTCAGGGCCATGATCGGAACGCGCGGACGCTCGCGGCTCATGCGGGATGCAGTGGTACCGGAATGTGTGAAGCAGCAGATTGCTTTGACGTCGATGGTTTCGGCCACCTCGCGTGCTGCCACGGTGATGGCATCGGGAACGGCGGTGGTGGCCGGGGTTCGCGACGCCTCAATCACTTGGCGGTAGATGTCGTCCGCCTCAACTGATTCCGCGACATTGTTCATCGTCGTGACCGCCTCAACCGGGTAATCACCTGCCGCCGATTCTGCGGACAGCATCACCGCATCGGCCCCTTCATAAATCGCCTGTGCCACGTCCGAAACCTCGGCCCGGGTCGGTACGGGGCTGGTGATCATGCTTTCCATCATCTGGGTGGCCACGATCACCGGCTTGCCGACACGCCGCGCCCCGCGCACAAGGCGCTTTTGGATCGGTGGCAGCGCCTGGACCGGCAGCTCTACCCCAAGATCGCCACGCGCGACCATGATCCCGTCTGATGCCGCCAGGATTTCCTCGTAGGCCGAGACCGCGGCCGGTTTCTCAATCTTCGCCAGAACGGCGGCACGACCCGCAACCAGCGACCGGGCCTCTTCCATATCCGCCGCCCGCTGAACAAAGCTAAGCGCGACCCAGTCAACACCAAGGTTGCAGACAAACTCCAGATCGCGGCGATCTTTTTCGGACAGGGCCGCCAGCGGCAGCACCACGTCAGGCACATTCACACCCTTGCGGTTGGAAATCTCGCCCCCGACGATCACTTCGCAGGTGGCGTGTTCGTCAGAACGCTCCGTCACTGTCAACCGGATCTTGCCGTCATTGACCAGCAGGGTCGAGCCGACCTCAAGCGCTTTCAGGACCTCGGTATGCGGCAGTTGCACCCGGGTCGCATTGCCCGGCGTTTCATCCAGATCAAAGCGAAAGCTTGCACCTTCCTCCAGCATCTCGGACCCGTTGGCAAACACGCCGCAGCGCAGTTTCGGCCCCTGCAGGTCGGCCAGAATGCAGATCGGGCGCTCAACCTCCATCTCAAGGTCACGAATGATCTGATGGCGCCGTTCGATATCGGCATGATCCCCATGGCTCATATTCAGGCGGAACACATCGGCGCCAGCCAGAAACAGTTCCCGTATCACCTCGGGCGTGTCCGAGGCTGGTCCCAGGGTCGCGACAATCTTGACGTTGCGGTTGCGTCTGCGCATCGGTTTTCTATGTCCCATAGTTGAAGGGGCAGGTCCCCTCGATATCAGGGCCCGTTCCCGCGCGGTTATAGCCAAGACAGCACCGGTTGTCCGGTGGAATCTCAAGCTGGACCGGAAATTCCTGTGGCCCTCTGGCACAGGGGCAACGGGCGGTGTAAGAAAGGTCATCTTGAAAGATCATCCTATGCCAGACCCGTTTGAATACCTGCCCGCCCATCAGGCGAGCCCCGTCCTGATGGTGTGCGACCATGCCTCCAACCATGTGCCGGATTTCGTCAATGGCGGTGTTCTTGGTGTGTCGCAGGCGGATATGGAACGTCATATCGCCTATGATGTCGGGGCTGCAGGTGTAACGCGGGAAATGGCCCGGTTGTTCGGGTGTTCTGCCCTGCTTAGCCGGTTTTCCCGGCTGGTGATTGATCCGAACCGAGGGGCCGATGACCCGACGCTGGTGATGCGCCTCTATGACGGGTCAATCATTCCGGCCAACCGCTCCCTGACGCCCGATCAGATCGCAGAGCGTCAGCAGCGATTGTACGAACCGTATCATCAGGCCATCACGGCCGAGATTGACCGGATACAAACCGCAGATCTGGTGCCGCATCTGATCTCCATGCATTCCTATACACCGCAACTGCGCGGCCGGGATCCGCGCCCGTGGCATGTCGGTGTGTTGTGGGATCAGGATGATCGTCTGGCGGGTCCGCTGATCAAGGCGCTTGAGGCGCAACCGGATCTGGTGGTCGGGGATAACCAGCCCTATTCCGGGCAGTTGCGCGGGGACAGCATGTACCGGCATGGCACCTCTCGCGGGGTGCCGCATGTGCTGATTGAAATCCGCAACGACCTGATTGAGGATGACGCCGGTCAGAAAGCCTGGGCCGCACGACTTGTCGATCTGCTGACCCCGTTGGTCCCGGTCGCGTGACAAATCCTCTGCCGCAACTAAATTAGTCCTGAACAAAGTGAGAGAGCCATGGACGCCCAGACCCAGCTAGAACTCGAAGCCGCCGCTTTCCGCCGTCTACGCGATCACCTGCAGGAGCGGACCGATGTGCAGAATATCGACCTGATGAACCTGAGCGGCTTTTGCCGCAACTGCCTGAGCCGTTGGTATATGGAAGCGGCGCAGGAAAAGGGCGTTGATATGGCCAAGGATAAGGCCCGCGAGATCGTCTACGGCATGCCTTACACGGAGTGGCGGGATCACTACCAGACCGAGGCGTCGGGCGATCAACTGGCAACGTTTGAGAAGACCCGGCCAGAGGAGTAATTTGGTTCAACAGACTGGAGCGTCACGTCCTATCTGAAGGGCGATTCGCGGCCTTTGGTTTGCAGAACTTTAAGTCCTCAAACCGGCCAAGCGGACCTTTCGCCAGCGCGCAGCGAAGGTCTTGAACGATGAAGATTTTCTGATGCGGGCCAGGGTGCGCGGTTTCGGCTTGGCCTGAGTGTGGTCCGCGTTGGAAAATCTCTCAGGGAGGAAGCTGCGG
>NZ_JBTLNE010000110.1:0-3704 GCF_054457435.1 Halovulum sp. GXIMD14793
CCTGAAATTCACCGTGGACCTGATCGCCCCGATCGCCATGGAAGACGGCCTCCGCTTCGCCATCCGCGAAGGCGGCCGCACCGTCGGTTCAGGCGTCGTATCCAAAATCATAGAGTGATCGTAACAATCGCGGGGCAGGTTGCCTGCCCCGCATCAAGCCAGGCCCGAGAGGCACGTGATGCAGAGTCAAAACATCAGAATACGGCTGAAAGCCTTCGATTACCGTGTGCTGGACACCAGCACGGCGGAGATCGTGAATACAGCCAAGCGGACCGGTGCGCGCGTGCGCGGCCCTATCCCGCTACCGAATAAGATCGAGAAATTTACCGTTCTTCGTGGTCCGCATGTCGACAAGAAGAGCCGGGAACAGTTCGAGATCCGGACGCATAAGCGTCTGTTGGACATCGTAGATCCGACCCCCCAGACCGTGGACGCGCTGATGAAGCTCGACCTTGCGGCTGGTGTGGATGTCGAGATCAAGCTCTGAGGGAGGCATTTTGATGCGTTCTGGAGTATTGGCAAAGAAAATCGGTATGACCCGCCTGTTCATGGACGACGGACGGCAGATCCCTGTCACCGTTCTGGCCATGGAAGGGTGCCAGGTCGTGGCTCAGCGCACCGCTGAAAAGGATGGCTATACCGCCGTTCAGCTTGGCTCGGGTGCTGCGCGTCCGAAGAACACTTCCAAACCGATGCGCGGCTATTTCGCGGCATCGAAGGTAGAGCCGAAGCGTAAACTGGCCGAGTTCCGTGTCAGCCCTGACAATATGATTGGTGTGGGCGAAGAGCTTACTGCTGATCACTACTTTGAGGGTCAGTTCGTGGACATCGCGGGCACCTCGATCGGTAAAGGGTTTGCCGGGGCAATGAAGCGTCACAACTTTGGTGGTCTGCGGGCCAGTCACGGTGTGTCGATCAGCCATCGCTCTCACGGGTCCACGGGCCAGTGTCAGGACCCTGGCCGGGTGTTCAAAGGCAAGAAGATGGCGGGTCACATGGGCTCTGTCCGGGTCACCACGCAGAACCTGCAGGTCGTTAAGACCGACACAGAGCGTGGCCTGATCATGGTCAAGGGCGCTGTTCCCGGCTCCAAAGGTGGCTGGGTGACGATCAAGGATGCGGTCAAAAAGCCGTTCCCGGATAATGCCATTTTGCCAGCAGCCCTGAAGTCTGCTGCCGAAGAAGCCAAACGGGCTGCCGAAGAAGCCGCCGCCGCCCAAGCCGCGGAAGAGGAAGCTGCCGCAAAGGCCGCTGCCGAGGCGGAACAGGCTGCTTTGGAAGCTGCTGAGGCTGAAGCCGCAACCGAAACGCCTGCCGAGGACGGCCAGGCTGATGCCGCCGATGAAGGGGGCGAGGACAAATGAAAACCGATGTGATCAAACTGGACGCTGGTGCGGCAGGCTCGATCGATCTGTCCGATGACGTGTTCGGCCTTGAGCCGCGTGCGGACATCCTGCAGCGTGTTGTTCGCTGGCAGCTGGCCAAGCGTCAAGCCGGTACGCATAAGGTCAAAACCCGGTCCGAGGTCAGCTATTCGACCAAGAAGATCTATCGCCAGAAGGGCACCGGCGGCGCACGCCACGGCTCCCGCAAGGCGCCGATCTTCCGCAAGGGGGGTGTCTACAAGGGGCCAACCCCGCGCAGCCACGCCCATGACCTGCCGAAAAAGTTCCGCGCCCTTGGTCTGCGCCATGCGCTGTCGGCCAAAGCAACTGCGGGTGAGCTGGTTATCCTGGACGCTGCAGAGCTGAAGGATGGCAAGACCAAAGATCTGGTCGTTGCGCTGAAAAAGCTGGGTTGGAAAAAGCCGCTGGTCATTGACGGGGCTGAGGTGAATGAAAACTTCGCTCAGGCCGCGCGCAATATCGATGGCGTCGATGTGCTGCCAAGCATGGGTGCGAATGTCTATGACATCCTGCGCGCGGGCACTCTGGTCGTGACCAAATCCGGCGTCGAAGCACTGGAGGCCCGTCTGTCATGACCGCTAAAGCCGAACTATACGATGTGATCCGCAAGCCGGTGATCACCGAGAAAGCCACGATGGCATCCGAATATGGTGCCGTGGTTTTCGAAGTGGCGCCCGAGGCGACTAAGCCGCTGATCAAGGAAGCCGTCGAAACCCTGTTCAATGTCAAGGTGAAGGCGGTCAACACCACGATCACCAAAGGCAAAAGCAAGCGGTTCCGCGGCAAGCTTGGCACCCGCAAGGATGTCAAGAAAGCCTATGTGACCCTTGAAGAAGGCAATACCATCGACGTGACCACCGGTCTTTGATGGAATAGTCTTCGTGCTTGTACGAAACAAACGCTCCTAAGCCCCGGCCCTCAGAAAGGACCGGGGCTTTTTTGTTCTGCTCATTGAAGTCAGCCACTGCAGGTTCATTCATAGACCTTGCCAAGCAGTATGACTTCGGCGGCTTGCCTCCAGGCACTATGGTGGACCAACTTTCCCCCGGCTTGACCTACTTTGTGATCTCGCGCGCCAGCAACAGATGCTTCGAGAAAATCACCGATAGTCGTGTTTTCCCAAGCATCTGATGTGTAGTCTTCATTCGAAGAAGCTACCGTTCTGGTGACGGCAGTCTCCCAGTCTGAGCGAAGAGCGTCCAGAAATTCAATGAACCTCTCTGCATCGGTGACGGATTGGACAGCGGTGTAGACATCCATTTTGAACTATCCCGACTGTTTTGCATTTTGGGGCTCAATGATACGATAACTCAAAAAGTTATCGGGTAGTGCCGCACCATTGAGAAGCATACCTTACCTTTGGTCAACATGGATGCAAGGCCTCCTTCGTTCATACTACGCATGAAAAATGGAGGTTACCGATGGAACTCGAAGCAGCGAAGGATGTGCTAGATAGCCAACCATTCTCCCGATTGGTTGGCGCAGAGCTGATGGTTTTTGCTGATGGTACCGCTGAAATTTCGGTCGATATCACCGTCGATTTGTTGCAACAGCATGGGTTTGTGCATGGTGGTATGGTCGCCTATCTGGCAGACAACACTCTGACCTTTGCCGGCGGTTCGGTTCTGGGCAATGTGCTGACCTCTGAGATCAAGATAAACTATGTCCGCCCAGCAATCGGAGAGAGACTTGTCGCCCGTGCGCATGTCGTTTCGCATGGGCGCAGTCAGGCTGTTTGTCGTTGCGATATTTTTGCGATAAGAATGGTGAAGAGAAGCTCTGTGCTGCTGCACAAGGAACCATCGTTGCAGTTAGAGCGGATGAATCTTAGGCAGGTATTTGCCCGCGGTTTTCATGAACGGTGCATGATTGCTGACGCGAAATCTTCGGAAGATTTCGGGCCGCTTTCTTGCAAAGAAAGCGGTACCCCCGAGGTCAGCCAACGAACGGGCGCTTGATTGCAGAATATGACCAGCTGACCGGAATTTTCAGCTACCTGATATCCGCGACGTTCAATCTCCGCCATAAAACGATGCATTCCTGCGAAGCGTTCCACATCACGTGCTTTGCGACGGATTACCGCGCCTTGCTGCACCGCTTTCGACGCAAAGAGATCCTTGAGCCAGGCTTCGGGTGAGAGCGGCGAATTTCGATGTTGCATGTGGGAAGTGTGCATGAGCAGTGACCTGCCCCCCGAGGCTCCCTCATTCATAACGAGAGTCTGCGGGTCTGGTTTTCATATTCGTTGGTTTCGTTTTGGGCAAGCGCGCCGGGCGCGGAGCCCTCAAATTGCTCAAG
>NZ_JBTLNE010000111.1:0-3179 GCF_054457435.1 Halovulum sp. GXIMD14793
TCAATGATGGCCCATTGCGCATCGGTCAAAACTCTTCGGGTCAAGGCTGCTCCCCTCTGTTTGCAACCTTGAAGCAGAAGTCAGCTGATTTGGGAACCCTGAACGTCAACAGCCTCTAGATAGATTCTCAGACATCTTGTTATCTTGACCGAAAGACCCGTTTCGAGGCGAAGCGTGTGCTCCAAAGCGCAAAGGCTATGCGACCAACGGCGACCCCTGCTTACCAAAGTAAGAAGGCCCTTTCAGAAAATCATCGGTGTTGGTACGCTGTATCCGCGATGCTATTCAAATACATCATCGAATGCGTGCAACCTACTTTTTAGCGAACCCCAGTTTACCATCGCCCCGGAACCTGTTTGCAAAAAGAGGCTGAAGCCGTAGGCAAATAATCCGGCGGTCTCAGAACCTGTTGTCTGATTGGCGCACCCGACACGATTCGAACGTGTGACCTCTGCCTTCGGAGGGCAGCGCTCTATCCAGCTGAGCTACGGGTGCGTTGGGGCGGGTATAGCGAAGGGGGAGAATTAGGGCAATCTGAAAATATGCGGTGGCCGACACGTGTCCGGTGATGCTTGATCCGCATCAATGGATGTAACCGCCGGGCAAAGTATGTTTGTCTTGCATTAGAAGGGGGCGGTCATGCCTGCGACGTCGAAACAGGACCTGCTTCAGGTCACACGCTCAGAGTTTGCCAAGCTGGAAAAGCTGATCCAGCCGGTGGGCGCGAAAGCGGCATTTTGCCGGGATGAGGATGATACAACGATCAAGGACATTATCGGCCACCGCGCCCATTGGATTGATCTTTTCCTTGGCTGGTATGCGGATGGGCAGGCCGGCAGGGAGGTATTCTTCCCGGCAAAAGGCTATAAGTGGAATGACCTGAAACGATACAATGCCGATCTGCGGGCGCGTCAGACAGATATGGGTTGGGAGGCGGCGCGGGATACACTCCAAGCCGCGCATGGCAAACTGGTCGCGTTCCTGGAAAGCCAGGATGACGCAGCACTCTATGGCGAGCCAATGCAGGGGGCCAGGAATAGCTGGACTACAGGTCGCTGGGCCGAGGCGGCAGGTCCAAGCCATTACCGTTCGGCATCGAAGTATATTCGCAAACGCCTGAAGGAAATCGGTTAGCCCTGGCGCGCGGCTTTCTCGGCATGGCCGGAGGTGCCCTCTCGGCGGGCCAGTTCGGCTTCGACATCTGTCCAGGCAACGCCTGAGGCGGTGAGCATCACCTGCAGATGATACAGCACATCTGCCGCTTCTGCGGTCAGGTTCGCGCGGTCGCCCTTGGCCGCGGCAATAATTGCCTCTATCGCTTCCTCACCGAATTTCTCGGCGCATTTCGCCGAACCCTTGGCCAGAAGGCTGGCCGTGTAGGAGGTATCGGGTGCCTCGGATGCGCGGGCGGTGATGGTGTCGGCCAGGCGGGTCAGGATATCGGTCATGTCAGCCTCACAGGGATACCGGCGGCGGCCATGTGGGCCTTGGCCTCGGCGATGGTGTGGTCGCCGAAATGGAAGATGGAGGCGGCAAGAACAGCGCTGGCATGGCCTTGGGTCACGCCCTCAACCAGATGATCCAGCGTTCCGACCCCGCCCGAGGCGATCACTGGGATGCGCACCGCGTCGGCAATGGCGCGGGTCAGCGGCAGGTTGAAGCCCGCTCGGGTGCCGTCGCGATCCATTGAGGTCAGCAGGATCTCCCCTGCCCCTTTGCGCTCCATCTCGCGGGCAAAGGCGACCGCATCAATGCCCGTGGGCCGGGTGCCGCCATGGGTGAAGATTTGCCAACTGCCATCCTCTGCCGTTTTGGCATCAATCGCCACAACGATGCACTGATTGCCGAACTTGTTCGCCGCCTCAGCCACCACATCCGGATTTGCCACAGCGGCGGAGTTGAAGCTGACCTTGTCAGCGCCTGCCAGTAGCAGGTTGCGAACGTCCTGCGGTGTGCGCACGCCCCCGCCAATGGTCAGCGGCATGAAGCATTGCTCGGCGGTGCGCACCACCAGATCATACATCGTGCCGCGGTTTTCCTGCGTCGCGGCGATATCCAGAAAGCAGAGTTCATCCGCACCAGCAGCATCATAGGCCCGCGCGGCCTCGACCGGATCGCCCGCGTCTATCAAATCGACAAAGTTGACGCCTTTAACAACACGCCCGTCTTTCACGTCGAGGCAGGGGATAATGCGGGTTTTCAGCATAGGCTTACCTCTTGGATGTGTTCCATCGCGGTTGTCGCGAGCCCGCATCGGTTTTGAAACCGTTTCGTCAGAGCCTTGAGATCACAGTATTGCGCAATACCGTATAGGCAGTGGCGCGTATTTGCTCAAGACCGGCGATGACCGAAACGTGAAGCGACAGCAGAGGCCGCGCTGTTACGTTGACCCCACAAAACTTCGCTGGAGAGAGACTATGAAATTCCTTGCTGTCACCGCCGCCGCAATCTTGTTCGCCCTACCCGCTGCGGCCGACCTTATCACCAAGCCCAGCCCACATTCGGTGGCCGAGACCGCTGATCGGCTGGTCGCAGCGGTGGAAAAGGCCGGGGCAAAGGTGTTCGCAAAGGTCGATCATGCCGCCGGGGCCGAGAGTGTCGGGATGGAACTGCGCCCGACCCAGATGGTGATGTTTGGTAATCCAAAGCTTGGTACACCAGCGATCCAGGCCGCGCAAACTGCCGGACTGGATTTGCCCTTGCGGGTCGTCATCTGGCAGGCCGAGGACGGTAGCGTGATGCTGGCGTATCATGACCCGGCAGAGCTGACCGGGATGGGCGTGCCCGCCGATGCCGAGGTCATCAGCAAGATGACGGGCGCGCTGGACAAGCTGACCTCGGCTGCCGTGGCCGAATAAATCCGTCACGGTTAGCAAGCCTATCCATGCTATGATCTGTGATCGCTGCCAGAGCGGCGGTCACAGAATAGAAGGAGAAGACGATGGCCGAAGCCCCCAAAGTTCTCCATTCCGATCTTAAAGAGTTCATGCGTATCCAGAAAAAGACACGCCCCGCCGGAAGCCATCCGGCGGCAAAAGCCATGCTTAAGAAGCCGCGCACTGTCCGTCGTCATATAAAATGGAACATCAGCGCGGTTTGAGCAATGGAGTCTCTGGCTCATTTGTTTGATTGATTATGCGGCTTGTTTTTGATGTTGCAAGCGGCGGTGTTTGATTGTC
>NZ_JBTLNE010000112.1:0-2990 GCF_054457435.1 Halovulum sp. GXIMD14793
CTTTGATCATCCCAATGATTTGGACTTCCGTGAAACGGCTCTTTCGCATTCGTTTGCTCCTTCAAAAGGTTGAGCAAACTCTACATCAGAACGAGGGAAGTTTCGGGGGGCAGGTCACAAGCAGTGTCTGAATACTCTCATATTCATCCCTGTTGCCCTTGTCGGTCGTGAACCGGGGCATGTAGCGACGACCGCTGTCGTACATCTCGGCATACCGGACCGTATCAGGCTTGTGATACCCCCAGCGCTGCGCCCCAAACCCGGGCACACCCCCGCAGGCTGCGGTGGAGTGGGCCTCCGCCGCACAGAGTGCATCTGCCACATAGGCCCGGCACGTCCCGCCTGTCGGGTCGGCGTCGCAGGCGGCCCGCAAGGCCTCATCGGTGAACCGGTCGAGGCCTTCGAAATGGGCAATACGGTCGCGGTAGAACTCGAGATCCTGCGCGCTGCACCCGCCCTCGCGCTCACACTCCGCCAGCCGATACTTGGCCCATTGCAGCATGTCCGACTGCGAGTGCCAGAGGTAGTTATTCTTGAAGCCCGAACGCGCGGTGGAGACGTTCTCGCTCTTGCCGCCTGAAGTCTAGTATCAGAAAACTAAGTCCAAAAATATTGGATTATCAATTTAAATTTCAGAAACATACATTTTGATAATATAATCCATATTTAACTTTACAATTGTACGACTTTAATAAAATCTAAAAAGTCTCCAAATGTTTCCGATACCTTAAACAACTGAGTTTTTTGATCTAGCCGGAAGTTTGGAGAGTAATGCCAAATTGACAGAAATTCAGGATCAGATGTTTTAAGCAATAGCATTTCACTCCCACCATCCCTGGCAATTGGTAGAAACTTGGGCCTTACTTCTTCTTTCAATAAGTTGCATGAGCGAACGATAGAATCGATATCTTCTTCATCCCTGAGACTTAAAAAGTTTAGTGCAGAACCAATCTCGCCAGCAATATCCGGTATGTCATAAACAACCAGCCCATCCTCGCATTCAATCGGATGCGGAGAGTCCCCTTTCCGGTATAGTTCTTTCATTTCATCGGGTAAGTAGGGATAGTGAGCCTCGATGAACTCTAGATCAACAGGTTCATAATAGCTTTGCCACTGAACCATGTTTACCTTCCCTGACACATCGCGTGGCCGCCCGCATGTGAAACACAACCATGCACCTCTCGTGGGATCAATTGCATTCGACCAACCTCCTCGTGATGATGCCAAGTATACCCAGGGATCGTCGGGCTTCCACCCCGGATCGCACGCAACTGGGCAGTAGAAAACTGACTTGGATCGACGAGCCCAGCGTTAATTTGACTTCGAAGGTCTCTAGTTGCTGCCCTCATTGAGCCTGAATAGTTTTTTCCGCTCACGTCAGTAAACGCAACTCGAGTATCGTATACTGCAACATCATCAAAAACCGGGAAGCCTCGTTGATTGAAAGTAATTCGTACCTCCTGACCGTTGTATAATACCGTTTCTGTGCTCCCTGGCTCACCGCGCAAAGCGGCTGGGGGGACAGTTGTTGAAGTAACATCTGCCTCGCCATATCTGGCTTCAAGCTCATTTCGGGTTGCGATTGGATTGTAAGGTCTGTCTGAACCGACTCTTGTAAGAACACCAGCTGCTACATCATCAGCTTCGCTGAGCACGTTAGGCTCGCTGGTGGCGCGGGAGAACAGCGCGACGTCAGACATATCGACCGAACGCAGGACTTTGCCCGATGCTGAGACCACCATTGCCCCGCCGGAGAACTCGACAAGTACCTCGGTACCGACAGTCGTTCCGATTACACCGGCAAGGCAGGCGGTGTTGGTACCGCAGGCAGCGACCGCTTCGGAGACGATACTGACGCCCGATATTCCTGCCAGCGACAAGCCGCCGCCGATGGCCAAGCCCGCACCAAAGCTGCCTGGATCCCAGGCAGGGCCAGCCATATCCCGAACTCGCAACCTGATATTGTCCAGTTCGATCAGTTCAGCTTTGATCTCTCCTGCTACATCGCCGTAGGTTTGCAGATACTGTTTCGCAGTCTCAACCCCATCAATGCGGTCAACCCGGTAACTGTTGATCGCCTCGAAAGATCTTTGAATCTCCTGAAAACAAAGACCCTGATAGCCTTGCGGGCCGCAAGCTGCCAACAGATTGGCATCGCGTTGTTCATCGATAGCGTCGAGTTCCGCGATACGCTGACGCAGCATCTCGGCTTCGATAATGGTGCAGGTCGTATCGCCACTTTCACATGCATGCAGGGCTGCTTTGGCGCGCGCACGCGCCACGGCTTCTTCATGATATAGATAGTTATTCTCCAGCCCCGACCGTGCGGTTGAGGACCCGGCGGAGACATTCTCGCCCTTGCCGCCTGAGAACAAATAGCCTGCAAACGCCCCGATCAGTTCGGCCCGGTTCAGCGCCTGATTTCGGTCGAATTCCGGAGCGTCGGGGTCGATCCGGCCTGCATACAGGCTCTGCGCGATGCCTGCTGCCAGTCCGGCGCGGCAGTCGCCGCCTGTGGCTTCGGCGAAAGCGCAGCCGGCGAGGCCGTGCAGGGCGGCGTGGCCCAAGCTGCCTTCGACGAGGCCCTGGTCGCCGATCAGGGTCTGGCTTTCCGCCAGCGCCAGGGCCGCCACCGATTGCCCGAAACTCGCCACGAAACTGTCGGCGAAATCGGTGCCATAGACCGCCGAGGTCAACCCGCTGCTGATCGCCGCATCAATGCCGCGCTCCACCAGGTTTTCCATCGTCAGATGCTCAAAGGCAAAGCCGCCGGGAATGTCTGACGCATCGGCAAACGTGATCCCGAAGGTCGAGGCATTGATGCTCGCTGTCAGTCCTGCGGTGACGCCCGCGAAGGCTGCACCCTCGAGGATGTTTCCGATATCAAGGTCACCGGAGACGACGCCAGCGGTGGTTTCGACGATGACGGAGCTGAGGGCTTTTTCTGCGGCGGCCTGCCAGAAGGTGCCCAGCCCGTCAAACAGCCCCAG
>NZ_JBTLNE010000113.1:0-2856 GCF_054457435.1 Halovulum sp. GXIMD14793
TCTTTGATCATCCCAATGATTTGGACTTCCGTGAAACGGCTCTTTCGCATTCGTTTGCTCCTTCAAAAGGTTGAGCAAACTCTACATCAGAACGAGGGAAGTTTCGGGGGGCAGGTCAACTTGGTGTGAATGTCGGTGACACGGTCCGAGCGCTGCTGGACACCCATTCGGTGAACTTTTCAGGGAGTGCGATCTCGCTGCACGGCTCAGAAGGTGTTTCACTTAGAAAGTTGGGCCTTGGATCAAGTCGTCTTCTCGTTGCTGGGCTTCAAAACCGGGTTGCAGAAAACTCCTCAATTGCACTCGTTGATGAAGTTGAAATCGGACTAGAGCCACATCGAATATCAAAGTTTCTTCTAGAGCTTGGATCGAAAAACGAGGAAACGTCGTGTCAGATATTTATGACCACCCACTCACCGATCGTCCTACGCGAATTGAGCGGATCACAACTATATATTATTAGAAGCGGCGACGAGCATTCCGTCGTTCGAGCGGGTACAAAAAATGCTATTCAAGGTACGCTTCGCGCTGCGGCAGAAGCCTTCTTGGGTACCCATGTATTGGTTTGTGAAGGTGCTACTGAGGTAGGGCTGGTTCGCGGCCATGATCGCTATTTGGCGGAGAAGGAATGTTCGACTTTCGCTGCGGCAGGTGGTGTATTGGTCGACGCTGGCGGGGTGGATAAGATTTATAGAACCGCTGCATCCTTTCAAGCGTTGGGATACGGCGTTGCGACCCTCAGAGATGATGATGTCCAGCCCAAAGAGGAAGACGAAAAAAAGTTCAGCAAGGCAGGTGGAACGGTCTTCAAATGGACAGAAGGCTGGGCAATCGAAGCAGAGTTGTTTGATTGTGTCAGTGATGATGTAATTCTGGAGCTATGGGCCTACGTCAAAAAGCTGCATGGCAAGCAGCGAGTTCTGGATCACCTAAGGACCGCGTGTGAGGGGCCGGTCGATCCTGAAATTTGGTTCGATGATTTGGACGACGAGAAGCGGGAAAAATTGGCCATCGCTGCGGGTAACGGCTCATGGTTCAAACGAATTTCTCACATGGAGGAAGCCGCGTATTCGATAATCTGCCCCCATTTAGATGACTGCGTACAGCCTGAACTGCAAGATCGACTTGACAAAATTCTCAGGTGGTCCGGGGCTGCGGATGACTGATATTGATCTGTTGACTGTCGAACGCGGCATGGTAATTGCCCCAGCGGGGTGCGGGAAAACACAGCTCATTGTAGAAGCGCTTCGTCGCAACAGCTCTGACAAGCCTGTTTTGGTATTAACGCACACTAACGCCGGAGTGGCAGCCCTAAGGCAAAGGCTGGCTAGGGAACAGTTGCCCGCTGGTGGCTACAAGTTGGCGACGATTGATGGGTGGGCACTGCGGTTGGTTTCTACATTTCCCGAGCGGTCTGGATATGATGGCGGCGCAAATCCCAAGAAACCTAACTATTTAAAGATCAGGAAGGCCGCTTGGGGGTTGCTTAAAGCAAACCACATAACTGATGTGCTTAAAGCCAGCTATTCTCACATCTTAGTTGATGAGTATCAGGATTGCTCCCACAACCAGCATGCCATTTTGTTTTATGCTGCGAAACATTTGCCCTGCTGTGTATTGGCGGATCAGATGCAAGCAATTTTCGGATTTGGGAATGACCCGTTGGCCGATTGGGATAAGCATGTTTCAAAACACTTCCCGAAAATCTCAGAGCTAGATGAACCCTGGAGGTGGAAAAATGCAGGAAACGAAGAACTTGGGCAGTGGCTCCTCTCTGTGCAGAAAACTCTCCTTGTCGGTGGGGAAGTTGATTTGGACACAGCTCCCAAGTCAGTTAAATGGGTCGAGTTAGATGGCAACGATGATCATTCAAAACTTGTAGCTGCAGCACGATGCGCTCACAAAAATAAGGGTGAAACCTCTCTGGTGATTGGCGATAGTATGTCTGCTTCGAGCCGTTATAAGGTCGCAAAAAGCGTTCCCGGTATTGTCGCTGTCGAGCCAGTTGATCTCAAGGATCTCACAGCCTTTGCAGGTAACCTGGATTTGTCTGACGGGTATTCCGTCGGTGAGACGCTAGATTTTGCTGAAAGCCTCATTACCAACATAGGTTCTGACGGCATCCAGAAACGCATGAAATCTATAAAAAACGGTAAATCAAGAACTGAGCCGAGTGAATTAGAACTACTCGCTCTAGAAGTCGAAAACGCGCCTACTTTTTCTGGATTGGCTCGCATCCTGTCTTGCTGCTCAGCTCAAAGCGGATCCCGTTGCTATAGGCCCGGCGTCCTACGCGCTTCCCTCCGTGCGTTGTCATTGGTTCAATCAAATCCGGATTTGAGTTTTATCGACGCTGCGGTGCAAGTTCGTGAAGAAAGCCGTGCCGTCGGCCGCCAATTACCTTTGGCTGCTATTGGTTCGACCTTACTGTTAAAGGGTTTGGAGGCGGACCATGTAGTTGTCCTGAATGCCAATAAGCTTGATGGTCGAAACCTCTACGTTGCAATGACGCGAGGAGCCAAGACTGTAACTGTATGTTCCAAGAATAGCTTACTGAAACCCTGATAGACGAATGTCAGCTTTTGATGCTGCACTACCGCAGCAATATTGGTGACGAATGGCAGCAAAGGGCCGGAAGGGTACAAATGTGCCTTACCGTATTGGCGCGTAGCGCCAATATACGCCAACACTGGAAATACAGATAGGTATTTCAGCCGGGGTCAATTGCAACGCTTACGTTCTACCAGGTCGCGTTCCGAAAGAAGCTCTACGACAGCATCGACGCGCTGCAGGCCGATCTGGATGAATGGCTGCACCATTACAACCACGAGCGCACGCATCAGGGCAAAATGTGTT
>NZ_JBTLNE010000114.1:0-2792 GCF_054457435.1 Halovulum sp. GXIMD14793
CACCTTCGAAGCGCTTTTCAAATCCGTTGCACAAACATGCGACCTCTTCCCACCAGACGAGTGCCGAAATCTCTTCAAGGCTGCCGGGTATGTTGCAGATTAAATGGACGGTGCTCTAATACACTTGAAGCCAAAAAATAGACGCTGAGGCTTGGGTTTCCAATGACACATCCGTATTCTGATCTGCCCAAAAAGGCTTTTTGGAAGCCTGCAGTCGGGGACAGATATGCGGAGCACATAGACCAGCTTTGGAACCCGCGCTTCAGATTTACCCGATCTAATCGCGTCGTTACATTTGGGTCCTGCTTTGCGCAGCATTTCAGCAGGGCCCTTATCGAGCATGGCTTTCATTGGCTCAATGCCGAAAAGGCTCCGTCTTTTGTGTCGGAAAGCACAGCACGTGATTTTGGCTATGGCGTTTTTTCGGCGCGGACCGGGAACATATACACTGCGGCTGATCTGCTGCAGTGGTTGCGGGCGGCAAGCGGTCAGCAGGCATTTCCGGAAGATGAAGTGTGGGAGAAAGACGGTCGCTTCTATGATCCGTTTCGCCCTGCGATAGAACCTGATGGCTTTGCAAGTGTAGAGGAGCTTCTGGAAAGCCGTGCGGTTTGCGTAGAGGCGTTTGGTCGTGCTGTCACTGACTGCGACCGTTTTGTTTTTACCATGGGCCTGACCGAGGGTTGGGTAAATTCTGAAACCTCGGTCAGTTATGCGATCTGCCCTGGAACAGTGGCAGGACACTTCGATGCCGAGATGCACAAGTTCAAGAACTATAGCTTTATGGAATTGAACAGCGCTATGCGGAGCGCGATCAACATTTTACGCCAGCAAAACCCCCGTGTTCGGATTCTGTTGACTGTATCGCCTGTACCGTTGACTGCGACCGCATCAGATGAGCACGTTCTTGTTGCAACCATGTACTCGAAGTCGCTGCTACGTGCAGTTTGCGGGTCGCTGCAAAAACAATACGGTATCGTAGACTATTTCCCGTCCTATGAGATAATCAGCGCACCTGCTTTTGGCGGAAGATTCTTCATGCCAAACATGCGCTCTGTTGCGCCAGAAGGTGTTGCATTCGTCATGAAGAGCTTTTTCGACGCGTAAGCTCAGAAGTTTGGCCTCAAACCTGCGAACTGGCGCCCAGCCGAGCAAAACGCAGAAACATCAGACGCTGAAGAAGACGATCTGGTCTGCGAAGAGCGCCTTCTTGAGGCATTCGACAAATGAGCGTGAAACCGATTGCTATAATAGGCAACAGTCAACTTGCGGCGTTGCAGCAGGCGATCAATGAGCAGCTGTATACTGAGGGTGATGATCTCGTTTTTTGGGGTGCACCCAGAGATAATTTTCGCGGTATCAGTTTCAAAAATGGCGTCCTGGAAGTTGGCAATCGAACGATCGCGAAAAAGATATCCGGTGGTCTTTATGAAAAGCTGCCTGTCGATGAGTTTGGTGCGCTGGTTTTTCATTCAGGCACGCTGGGCACACGTTTCCTTTTGAGATCGTTTCTCCGCGCTGATTGCAATCCTATGCGCCTTTCGGGTGCGTTTTTCGACAGATCGCATCAGGATCTTGTTGAAAGCGATCCCGTTGCTCAGGTTGTTTTGGCCGTTCGTCAGGCCGTCGATGTGCCGATTATCGTTTCCGCAACACCGTTGATGAGCAAGAATGAATTTGGTTCGGAAGCGTCGACCTATCTTTCCGCCTGTCTGGCGTTCCTAACACAAAAGGTCTCTGACTTTTGGTTTGAGCGCGGCATCCACCATGTCCCCCAGCCCGCTCAAACGATAGCTGGTGGAGCAACTACCGAAGAGAGTTTCTCTATTGGGTCGGTCAGATTGGCGCGCCCGGATGCTACACATAATATTGCTGATAGCGATCACATGAATGGCTTTTACGGTGTGCTTGTCTTACAGGATATTCAGAAATGTCTCGGCAGGTGAATTGGCGGACGTTTGTGTCTATTGAAGTTATTGCTTTGACACCAGTCTTGAGACCCTATTCTGAGCGATAAGGACGGATTGATCGTTCTTTGGTAGTTTTGACTGATCACGAAGTATTGGATGGAGTGAATGTCACACCCCTATGAAACCCTGCCTCAGATGGCGTTCTGGCGGCCTGCTGTGGCGGCGCGGGATTGGCAGGATATGCGTGATCTCTGGCAGCCGAAATTTGATATCACAGCGGAAACCCGGATCGTGACCTTTGGGTCCTGCTTTGCGCAGCATTTCAGCAAGGCGTTGCAGGGCTGGGGTCTCAATTGGTTGAATGCGGAGCCTGCACCCTCTATCGTGCCCGAAGAGATAGCGTCCGAGTTTGGGTACAACATCTATTCCGCGCGCACCGGGAATATCTACACCGCCGCCGGGCTGCTTCAGTGGCTGGACTGGGCATTTGACGAAACGGCCGTACCTGACGTGTTCTGGCATCAGGACGGTCGAGTCTATGATCCGTTCCGCCCGGCGATTGAACCTGATGGATTTGACGATATCGAGCAGGCCCGCGCCGCCCGTCAGGTCACGTTAGAAGCGCTGCGCAACGGCCTGAAACAGGCGGATATTCTGGTCTTCACCCTTGGCCTGACGGAGGGGTGGGTGCATAGCGACGGTCACGTCTATCCGATGTGCCCGGGCACGGTCGCGGGGCAGTTTGATGCCAACTGTCACAGCTGTTGACCTGCCCCCCGAGGCTCCCTCATTCATAACGAGAGTCTGCGGGTCTGGTTTTCATATTCGTTGGTTTCGTTTTGGGCAAGCGCGCCGGGCGCGGAGCCCTCAAATTGCTCAAGC
>NZ_JBTLNE010000115.1:0-2493 GCF_054457435.1 Halovulum sp. GXIMD14793
TCTTTGATCATCCCAATGATTTGGACTTCCGTGAAACGGCTCTTTCGCATTCGTTTGCTCCTTCAAAAGGTTGAGCAAACTCTACATCAGAACGAGGGAAGTTTCGGGGGGGCAGGTCAACCGGTTGGCGCGGTCCATGCGCGACTTGGCGAACTCAAACGAGTCATTTCGCGAAGGCAGCGAACTTCAGCTTCCCGCCCTCCCTGTCGATTTCTTCGCCAACCCTATGCTCCGCGCCCGACAAACCACTGGACTAGTGGGCCAATGGAAGCATGTGTGGAGCCATGGAGGATGGCGACACATATGATTTTGGTGAGGCATTTGCGCAACTGACTTGTCTGTTTGAGGATGCGGCCGGGCTTGCCAGCGAGGGGCAGCGGGCTGGGGTGAAGCATGCTGAGTATGGAGAGCTACTCGGTGAGATCGAACAGCTGATGGCTAATGCCAGCTTGGTTGGTGTTGAGCTGCGAGGCGCACTCACGAAGTAGCGTTTTTGGTTCTCTTCAAATGCCCGGCTGGTCCGGGCCTGTCTCAGTACAAGCGGGCGGATTGGCCGGCCTGCAATTGACGGAGACAGATATGACCAAACCCAACAGCAAACGCGCACAGCTTGTCAAACTCCTATCCCGCAAATCAGGGGCCCGCATCTCGACCTTGTCCGGTAAGCTTGACTGGCAGCCCCATACGATCCGAGCTGAGATCTCACGCCTTCGCAAGGCGGGTCTGATCATTGGCTGCCGGCCATCGCCAAACGGCCCGGTTTATCAAGCGCAGACGGATCAGGGCGGGTGTCTGCGCAAGGAGATGAAAGACGTTTGGGAGAAGAACAGATCAGTCTACGGCGCACGTAAACTGTGGCATGCAATGAAGCGTGAGAGGATCGATATCGCCCGCTGCCGGTTGAACGCTTGATGCGCCAGCTTGGTATTCAAGGCGTTCGGCGAGGCAAGAAGGTCAAAACCACCTATGGTCAGCCTGCGGATCAATGCCCATTGGACAAGGTTAAAGCGTTTCGGGATAAACCTGAGACAAAGGATTATCCCGAAACGCGGTGATAAGCCTATATGGTGTACGCGTTTCGGTTTTATGTGATGTCTCAAGGTAAACTCGAAACGCTTTAATCGCCAGTTCCGGGCTTCGATGCCAAACGCGCTTTGGGTGTCCGACTTCACGTTTGTGTCCACCTGGCGAGGCTTCGTCTACGTGGCCTTTGTCATTGATACCTTCGCTAACCGGATCGTCGGCTGGAAAGCGTCGACGACACAGGACACACAGTTCGTTCTGGATGCGCTCGAACAGGCGATCCATGCGCGCAGACCTGCTGAGAAACTGATCCATCATTCTGATCGGGGATCGCAATATGTATCGATCAAGTACACAGAGCGTTTGGTCGATGCAGGATTGGAGCCATCCGTCGGCAGCGTCGACGCTTGAGTATCTGAAACCGCATGGGCCGGGCCAGATACACAAAGTTCAGGACACTCCCTTCTTAACCGGCTACGACCGGAACACAGTGGCGGCTTCTTCGACTATGCCAAAGCGCCCGTTTCCTGGTAGCCATCTGCTGCGGCTTGCGGTGATACGTTTCACATAGCCAAGCCGCAGCTCCCTAAGACAGCCAGGTTCGCCCGCGCCTTTGCCCCTGAACAATTAGAACTTCGGGGCAGATGACTTTTCGTTGTTCATGTATTGCTTCACGGCCTCAACATAGCTTTGATCATACAAAGTCAGCTCGTTTCCGGAAAAGCCGCTGTCCAGTTTCAGATAAGGTCCGCTTGACACGACGCATGACGCGTGGGGCTGATCTGCTTTCAAAGTGCACCATTCAGCGCGAAGGTGAGCTGGTTCGTCAGCGCTTCCATGGGTAGGCGCACCGTATTTTCAATCGCTCTGGCCTTCATTGAAGCCTGATTTTGTGGTGTCCGTGGCATGACGAATGAGACGCTGTAGACCACCATCGGAATATCGCATTTGGTGGGACATTGGCGGCCATCACAACGCGAAGTTCGTACTCCTCAGTCGAAACCTCAAAGCTTGTTACTTGTTCCTCGCCTGAGATGGGGTCGTCCTTTGGATAGCCAAGGCTTACATCGTCGCGAGATACGCCGAGGGTCGTCACAACTGCATTTATGGCATCTTCCATGCTCATCCCAAGTTTGACACCGGCGATGTCGTACTGGGTTACGTCATGTTTTGCTCTCTCTGCGAGTGCAGGAACTGTTAGAAGTGCCGCTGCGACAAAAGCTTTCAAACCGAATAGCTTCATAGATGCCCCCAAAACCTAGTTTGGAGGACCTTAATTTTTGATCCATCTGTGATCAAGTTCTGAATATGTAGTTTTTTGAGTAGCGGACTGAATAGGCTTAACTTTCTTTAGGGCCTGTGGACATTCGGGATTCCCATTTGGTTTGAGTTCTGATTCAACCTTCCAAAAGAGGAGGTTTGAATGGACCCGAGCAGATTTGTTCTCACGGATCGCCAGTGGCGTGCGAT
>NZ_JBTLNE010000116.1:0-2104 GCF_054457435.1 Halovulum sp. GXIMD14793
CAAATGGGGCTACGACCGCACCCTCTACAAGAGGCGCAACGAAGTCGAACGCCTGTTCCGAAGGCTGAAAGGCTTCCGACGTATCTTCTCAAGATTCGAAAAGCTGGACGTCATGTACCTGTTGTGAATTGCACTTATCCGGCGCTCGGATTGCAAACATCCCGGATTCTCGCTCAAATTATCTGACGCTACCCGTCAAAGCCCATCCGCCCGAAACGATGACATTGTTCAAGGCCGGGGGCAAGCTTGTAGGCCAAAACCTTAGCGGCGAAGAGAGGGTGATGGAGTTTGTTGCAGATCAACATTGGAAGTTCGCGCCCAAAGACGACGATCCACTCAACATATCGGATGAGGAAATGTCATTAGCGGCAGGGTGCGAGGGCGGGACGCTTCCGCAACTTCACTACACGGGAGTTTATAGTCAGAAAGGCGGAATTTTTACCTATGACGCGTATCTGATCTTCTCATCAACAGGCTTTTTAACGGCATCCTGAATGGGCAATTTGTTTCTGCCCAAGGCAGCGGAAAGATGACGCAGGCTTTTATGGGGCGTCAGGCCAATTAAAAAGTAGCCTTACAGGAGCTCTGTTTGCGCAAAAAAAGCGCCGCGTTATGCGGCCCTTTTTCATTTACCCGACCAATGCCGCGTTCAGGTTCTCGTCGATCTTTTCGAGGAACCCTTCGGTGGTCAGCCATTTCTGATCCGGGCCGACCAGCAGGGCCAGGTCCTTGGTCATGAAGCCGCTTTCGACGGTATCGACGATGACTTTTTCCAGCGTCTCGGCAAACTCCCGCAGCTTGGCGTTATCGTCCAGCTTGGCGCGGTGCTTCAGGCCGCCGGTCCAGGCGTAGATCGATGCGATGGAGTTGGTCGAGGTCGCCTCGCCCTTCTGGTGCTGGCGATAGTGGCGGGTAACGGTGCCATGTGCGGCCTCGGCCTCGACGATCTTGCCGTCTGGCGTCATCAGCTGGCTGGTCATCAGGCCCAGTGAGCCAAAGCCCTGCGCCACGGTATCTGACTGCACATCGCCGTCATAGTTCTTACAGGCCCAGACAAAGCCGCCATTCCATTTCATCGCGCAGGCGACCATATCGTCGATCAGGCGATGCTCATAATGGATGCCTTTTTCCTTGAACTTCGCCTCGAACTCTTCCTCATAGATCTTCTGGAACAGCTCCAGGAAGCGGCCGTCATATTGTTTGAGGATGGTGTTTTTGGTCGACATGTAAACCGGCCAGCCAAGGTTCAGACCATAGTTCAGCGAGGCGCGGGCGAAGTCGATGATAGAGGCGTCGAGGTTGTACATCGACATGAACACGCCCGAGGATGGGGCGTCGAACACTTCATGCTCGACCACATTGCCGTCTTCGCCGACAAACTTCATGCTTAGCTTGCCGGGGCCGGGGAATTTCATATCCGTAGCGCGGTACTGGTCACCGAAGGCGTGGCGGCCAATGACGATGGGTTTGGTCCAGCCAGGCACCAGACGCGGCACGTTGGAGCAGATGATCGGGGCGCGGAACACCACACCGCCAAGGATGTTGCGGATGGTGCCGTTGGGGCTGCGCCACATCTTTTTCAGGCCGAATTCCTCAACCCGGGCTTCATCGGGGGTGATGGTCGCACATTTGACGCCAACGCCGATCTCTTTGATCTTTTCGGCCGCATCAATGGTGATCTGGTCTTCGGTGCGATCACGCTCTTCGATGCCCAGATCGTAATAGAGCAGGTCGACATCCAGATAGGGCAGGATCAGCTTGTCTTTGATGAACTGCCAGATGATCCGGGTCATCTCATCGCCGTCAAGCTCGACGACGGGGTTTTCTACCTTGATTTTGGACATGCGCTGACCCTTCTGCTGTGAATCGGAATTTGCCGCCTTCTAACCCAGTTTCTGGCAAGTAGAAAGCCGCATACTATGGCATGCAAAAATAGACGGGCCCAGGATGAGGCCCGCACGCTATCAATCGGATATTTTAATATTCTGCTGACCTGCCCCCCGAAACTTCCCTCGTTCTGATGTAGAGTTTGCTCAACCTTTTGAAGGAGCAAACGAATGCGAAAGAGCCGTTTCACGGAAGTCCAAATCATTGGGATGATCAA
>NZ_JBTLNE010000117.1:0-1948 GCF_054457435.1 Halovulum sp. GXIMD14793
ACAATCGGATACATCACACCGCAAGAAGCAGAGGAGAAATTCTACGAAACCTTGAAGGCCGCTGAAAAAGCAGCCTAACATTTGAACCAACCACTCTCCGGTAAACCCGGGGCGGTTCAAAAGATATGATTATTGGGTTTTAAAAGAAGTTATTCGCCGCGACATCCTAGCCCAGAAAAAGCAGATCGACGCGCTACAATGGCGTATAGTCGAAGCCTCGAACCCGACCATCATCGCCGCCTACTAGAAGAAGGTTGCCAAGCTGGAAAAGAATATCCGGCGGCTCGAAGCGAAACTGGATCGAGACTTGGAACCGGCACAAATTATTGAAGAGATATTCAAACCACACAAGCCTCTATAATATTTGTTTTTTATAAAATAGGCTAAAATGTGAAATGGTGCGGCTGAGAAGACTCGAACTTCCACGGGTGTTACCCCACAGCGACCTCAACGCTGCGCGTCTACCAATTCCGCCACAGCCGCACTTGAAGTTTGCGGGCTATAGCAAGTCGCCTGCGGCTTGTGAAGCCCCCTTCTAAGGCGTAGGAGATGTTCTATGGAAGATGCTTTGACAAACCCCGCCCAGACGGTGGATTGGACGCGCAGTGATACAGTTGTCGGGTATGCCGAAGCCTGTGTAGCGATGGAGAATCGGGTCTCGCAGATTCTGGCCGGAACTGCGGCCGAGCAGGTTTGGCTGCTAGAGCATCCGCCGCTTTATACCGCCGGCACCAGCGCTCAGAGCGCGGACCTGACGGACCCAAACCGCTTCCCTGTGCACGAGACGCGGCGCGGCGGGCAATATACGTATCATGGGCCGGGGCAGCGGATCGCTTATGTGATGATGGACCTCAACAAACGCGGGCGTGATGTGCGGGCCTATGTTACAAAACTGGAAGACTGGGTAATCGCCACCCTGGCCGAATTCGGCGTTACCGGTGAACGCCGTGCAGACCGCGTTGGCGTCTGGGTCGCCCGCCCCGACAAGCCCCCCCTGCTCGATGGCCACCCCGCCGAGGATAAGATCGCGGCCATCGGTGTGCGCATCCGCAAATGGGTGACATTTCACGGCATCGCCATCAATATGGAGCCAGACCTGTCGCATTATGACGGCATCGTGCCCTGCGGCATCAGCGGCTATGGCGTGACCTCTCTGGTCGATCTTGGACTGCCGGTCACCATGGATGATTTGGACCTGGCGCTGCAGAAAACATTTCCAGATGCTTTCAGTTGTAGTGGTTCAGATGTGATCTGACAGTTGTCCGTTTTTCTGGCGGCGTCTGTCAGGTGAAGTTCAGTTCACGGACTTTTCCTGCCAGATTTCTTTCCCGTCCACTGCCCGGCAGGCGATTGCAAAGCAATCTGCCGAGAGGGGATCATAGTTTCGATGGGTGTTCTGCCGCAACACATTTTGCCCTGATGCGTGCGCTCGTGGTTGTAATGGTGCAGCCATTCATCCAGATCGGCCTGCAGCGCGTCGATGCTGTCGTAGAGCTTCTTTCGGAACGCGACCTGGTAGAACTCCTGCAGGATCGTCTTGTGGATGGGACATCGGGCAAAGTTCTGAAGGGTCAGGACGGGGAGATGCCGATTGCGGTTCCGCGCGACCGGGATGGCAGCTTCGAACCGGAACTGGTCAAGAAAGGCCAGACGCGGATCGACGGCATGGATGACAAGATTGTTGGTCTCTATGCCGCCGGGCTGAGTGTCTGGGATATCCGCGCCCACCTTGAGGATGTCTATGGCCTGAAGGTCTCGGCAGATCTGATCAGCCGCGTCACCGATGCCGTGCTCGACGAGGTCCGCGAATGGCAAAGCCGGGCGCTGGGCCGGATGTATCCCATCGTCATCTTCGACGCGCTCAGGGTAAAGATCAGGGACGCGGACAGCCGGACGGTCAAAAACAAGGCTGTTTACGTGGCCCTGGGCGTCACCCGCGACGGCAGCC
>NZ_JBTLNE010000118.1:0-1932 GCF_054457435.1 Halovulum sp. GXIMD14793
CAAGGTGATGCTGTCACCCGATCTGCTCGATCTTCTGCGGGACTACTGGTGCGAAGCACGGCCCGAGGGCTGGCTGTTTCCCGGCAAGCCAAAGATCAACCCGATCTCGCCCCGCCAGTTGAACCGGGCTTTCACATCGGCCAAACGCATGGCCGGAATCAACAAGCCCGCGACGCTGCACACCCTGCGGCACAGCTTTGCCACGCATCTTTTGGAAGCGGGGACGGATGTTCGAGTGATTCAGGTTCTGTTGGGCCATGCGAAGCTGACAACCACCGCCCAATATACCAAAGTCGCCACCAAGATGATCCGGGGCACAGCCAGCCCGTTCGAGGCGCTCAAGCAATTGAACCTGCGGACCCGTAAAAAGCGACCGAGGTGAGACGCGGGCCTTGTCCCGCACAAAGCTGGAGATCGCTGACATATTCCGGAGATTTGGCCCGGCGTGGCGGCGGGCCAATGCAGGGCATATCAGCCTGAGCCAGCTCAAGGTGATGTCGGCCATTGAGGCTTGCCGAACAGAGGCGCTCGGCGGGCATGTGGCCGCTTGCACCAAATGCAGCCATCAGCACATCGCCTATAATTCCTGCAAGAACCGGCACTGTCCCAAGTGTCAGGGACCAGCCGCGCGCGATTGGATGGCAGCGAGGGCCGAGGACTTGCTGCCGGTCGAGTATTTCCACGTCGTCTTCACGCTGCCAGCCGAGATCGCACGGATCGCCCTCTGGAACAAACGGGCGGTCTATAGCCTGCTATTCAGGCTATCGGCGGAAACGGTGGTGACCATCGCCGCTGATCCCAAGCGTCTTGGCGCCCGCATTGGCATGACATCGGTCCTGCACACATGGGGATCAGCGCTCACGCACCACCCCCACATCCACATGATCGTGCCTGGTGGTGGGCTGTCGCCCGACGGCCGCCGATGGATCGCGTGCAAGCCGGGCTTCTTTCTGCATGTGCGGGTGCTGGCACGTCTGTTCCGTCGGCTGTTTGTTGAAGGGCTGATGGCGCTGCATCGGACCGGGCAGCTTGCCTTCTTCGGCGACCTGACAAAGCTGGCGGACGCTGAAGCCTTCGCCGCGTATCTCGCTCCGCTACGCAAAACCGAATGGGTAGTGTATGCCAAACCGCCCTTCGGAGGACCCGAGCAGGTGCTGGCCTATCTCAGCCGCTATACCCACCGAGTCGCGATCTCGAACAGCCGCCTCGTCAGCGCCGATGCAGACACTGTGGCGTTCCGATGGAAGGACTACCGCATCAAGAGTGGCGACCGGCAAAAAGTGATGCGCTTGCCCACGGAAGAGTTCATCCGACGGTTCCTGATGCATGTCCTACCTGACGGCTTTCACCGCATCCGCCACTACGGCCTGCTGGCTTCCGCACAGCGCAAGGTCAATATCGCAAAGGTCCGCGTCCTGATCGGGGCAAGCACACCAGAGCAAGAACCTCCGCCCGAGGATGATCCCGTACCACTCACCCTGCGCGAGCCGTGCCCCTGTTGCCGTGGCTCGATGCGCATCATCGAAACGTTCCGGCGTGGCCAAGTTCCCCGATCCCGCGCTCCACCAAGGGAACAGGCCGCATGACGAAACGCCCGTTCATCCCATCCATTGTAGGTCGGTTGGCTCAGCCACACCGATCAAACCCCTTTGTGCGCAGCGAACCAGGAAGTCGCGCAAAAGGCGCAAACCGCCACCAACCCGGGTCAAATCCAAGGCAAACGCTCCGATGGAACGAGGAGGCGACGGCTCTCAAACTGTTCAATCTTCCCAGCAACGCGCCCGAAACGGCCACAGACCCAACCGGCAGCGCACTTTCCCCATAGACACCGCCCAGCCCCCGCAGCTTCCTCCCTGAGAGATTTTCCAACGCGGACCACACTCAGGCCAAGCCGAAACCGCGCACCCTGGCCCGCATCAGAAAATCTTCATC
>NZ_JBTLNE010000119.1:0-1858 GCF_054457435.1 Halovulum sp. GXIMD14793
CACACCTCCGAAGGCTCAAGGCCCGCACCTTCGAAGCGCTTTTCAAATCCGTTGCACAAACATGCGACCTCTTCCCACCAGACGAGTGCCGAAATCTCTTCAAGGCTGCCGGGTATGTTACAGATTAAATGGACGGTGCTCTAGACCCGTCAATCAACAGGCATTTTCCGCAGCCTCCGGCAGCGATGACGTCGCAGACTGCAATGATGAAGCCTGGTGGCACTTTGGTGCCTCCACCAGTCCCAAACCTGACCTGATGGCATCAATCTGGGGAGAGGCAAGCCCCGAATACATCCCTGATTTTGAGGGAGAGCAGCTTATCCTGCTTTGGCCCTCTATCCTGGGATCGCGGTCTTGGGGCGATGATTCCTTTCATCCAATCCTTCAAAATGCGATGCCCGAAGTAAGCGTGCAGCGGGTCTTGAGTGAGAAGGAAACAGGCGATTTGTTGCGGCGGATCGGGGTCAGCGCCCTCGACCGGGAAGAATGAGAAATGACTTGCAGATCGCAGGTCGTGCCGATATCCAACGCCCTGATTTAAGGGGTGATTAGCTCAGTGGTAGAGCGCCACGTTCACATCGTGGATGTCAGAAGTTCGACTCTTCTATCACCCACCATTCCAACCATCTGGGGACGCTCATGAACCTGCCAGAGTTGTATGTGATGCGCCATGGGCAAACCGAATGGAATGTCGCAGGGCGCTGGCAGGGGAAGTTGGATTCCCCGCTGACAAAGGTCGGCCGGGAACAGGCGCACAGGCTGGGTGAAATTCTGCGAAGACATGGGGCCGGACCAGCAACATACCGGATCTATTGCAGCCCCAAAGGCCGCGCGCGCGCAACGGCTGAAATCGCAATCGCTGGGCGGGGGGGCACGGTTATCTATGATGACCGTTTGCAAGAGATCGACGTCGGCGATTGGACAGGCAAAACCCGGGATGAGATTTATGACACCAATCCCTGGATCACCGACGAAACGCCGTTTCTCGACATCTATGCCAATGCTCCCAAAGCGGAAAGCTTCGATGACTTGTGGAACCGTGTAAGCGGCTTTTTACAGGATTTGACGGGCCCGTCTTTGATTTTCACGCACGGTATCACCTCACGTTTCCTGCGTGCCGTTGCCACCGGACGAACCTTGGCGGACCTGTCGGAACTGCCGGGCGGGCAGGGTGTTGTGCATTATGTGTCAAATCAAGAGCACAAGGTGCTAAGCTAGCTCTTGCATACCGCGCGACAACCGACTAAATCACGCGCTACCGGGTGATTAGCTCAGTTGGTAGAGCGCTTCGTTTACACCGAAGATGTCGGGAGTTCGAGTCTCTCATCACCCACCATAATACCTCAAAACGTTTGCAACCTAACGCAATGCGCCCAGCACATTTGCAAAATCGTCTGTCCAGGCGGCTTTGTCATCGCTGATCAGCGTATCCCATCTCGGCTGGGTCGCGAACTCCGTCAGGCGTTCCGGATCGGCACTCATGATAACAACGCGCGATGGCACTCCTCCCTCTCCAAGTGGGACGCCGCTGTGCGGATGAAACTGGTGCAGTGCAGTTAGGCCCAGCCGCTTGGCGGCGCGTGCCAGAACCGGGGCCAAGGCAAAAAACCTGTTGGAGATATGGAACACCAGAACGCCATCTGCCTTTAGTCTGGAGCGATATATATCTATCGCTTCCAGTGTCATCAGGTGAACAGGGACAGAGTCGGAACTGTAAGCGTCAATGATCAGTATGTCATATGACCTGCCCCCCGAGGCTCCCTCATTCATAACGAGAGTCTGCGGGTCTGGTTTTCATATTCGTTGGTTTCGTTTTGGGCAAGCGCGCCGGGCGCGGAGCCCTCAAATTGCTCAAGCG
>NZ_JBTLNE010000120.1:0-1775 GCF_054457435.1 Halovulum sp. GXIMD14793
TTCAGCGCGCTCAACGCCCTGAAGAAGTTCATCCAGAATTTCCTTTGAGATAGTCATTCATGCTTCCTTTCGGTGAAGCATGAACCGGATCAGTCATACACAAAAGACCGGACACTCTCGAACAAGATTGAACTATTCCCGGCCTAGACCTCGACTGCTAGGCCTCAGGGCTTCACGTACCCCTGTCAATGGCCGCCATCTTGTCAAAATTGTAAATTTAACATCAAGCGCAGAAAAGCTTTGGTTCCTATGTTGGAGTGGAATCAATGAAGGAGGACAAAGACATGTCCACAAGATCTGAATTATCTGCCGAGTTCGACAAACTGAGTGCAAAGCTAGCGAAAGCGGAAACACATCTCGACGAGAAAAAACTCTGGAATTTCGGTGACCATTTGACTGCGGGACAGTTGAAGGCACGCCATGCATTCTTGCAAAAGCAGTTGGATCACGATGCACATGATGCCGAGGTGCACGGGCACCACGTATCTGATTTGGAAAAATCCGTCATGGCCTGGGTAAAGGGTCCGGAGATCCACGGATGAGTCACGTTCCACACGGCCTCGCAGAAGAATTCCCATTGCTGACACAACGGATCCACGATCTGAAACTGACTGACCCGCACTTTAGGCAACGTTCAGACGAGTATCACGAACTGAACCGCGCGATCCATCGGGCAGAGACAAATGTCGCCCCCATGTCTGATACACAGTTGAATGAGATGTTGAAGAAACGTGTTCATCTCAAAGACGAACTCTACCGCATGCTAAAAGACGGGGCACCCGAGACTTGGTGACTCTTCATCAACCCTAACTGTGACTTTGGCGCTTTGAGGCAGAGGTGCCAAGGCCTCGAACGCTGATACCCTCGTGGCTACCTTCTATTTTGGACAAAGATACTTGAAGGTTTCGCGCGTTGCTAATTCGAATTTTTGAACTGGAAGAACAAATGGATAAGGCGAACAAACCGGATGAAGGTGGGCAAAGGCGCGATTTTTTGTTCTTCGCCACAGGCGGGGCGGGTGTCGTTGCCGCCGGAGCTGCGACTTGGCCCCTAATCAACCAAATGAACCCATCGGCAGACGTCGTTGCGCTGTCAAAGATCCGCGTAGACATCAGCGATATTGAGATTGGATCGCAACTGACGGTCCTTTGGCGGGGAAAACCCGTCTTCATACGGCGTCGGACCCAAAAAGAGATCGATGAAGCACGTGCAGTAAAACTTGAAGACCTGGTGGATCGCGACGACCGAAATGCAAACAAACCCGGCCTTCCCGCAGATGACGACAATCGCACTCTGGACGACGCTGGGGAATGGCTCGTAATGATCGGCGTTTGCACTCATTTGGGATGTGTGCCACTCGGAGAGGCGGGGGATTTTGACGGCTGGTTTTGCCCATGCCACGGGTCGCACTACGACACATCGGGGCGGATACGCAAAGGTCCGGCACCGGAAAACTTGCCCATTCCCGAAGCGCGTTTCATCTCAGACGGTGTCATAGAAATAGGCTAGGCAGCGGACTCGTAAAACTGACACCATAGCCTGATAGACGCGAGTTTGATCATGGCCATGAAGTTGGCTGAAGTTTTTTCATAGCGTGTTGCGATCCGGCGGAATGAGGTTTTGAGCCGCCCAAAGACCCGCTCGATCTTGTTGCGTTCGCGGTAGATTTCGGCGTCAAATTCTGCGGGCAATTTGCGGTTGGCCTTGGGCGGGATGACGTCGATTGCGCCTTGTTCCCAGATCATCTCGCGGATCCAATCGGCGTCGTAGGCCTT
>NZ_JBTLNE010000121.1:0-1646 GCF_054457435.1 Halovulum sp. GXIMD14793
AAAGCGTTTCGGGATAAACCTGAGACAAAAGATTATCCTGAAACGCAGTGATAAGCCTATATGGTGTACGCGTTTCGATTTTATGTGATGTCTCAAGGTAAACTCGAAACGCTTTAAATACCTGAGACATCAGGCCTCATTTAACGCGTTGCAATCTTTGATTTCAGACAGCGTTCGATGAGTCAGGTTTTTCGCATGACGCGCTAAAGACTGCGCAGTCTTGGGGCCGTGAACCCTTCCGCCGGATCCGTCATCAAATCCGTCAATGCCCAGACCAGCGCATCTGCCCTGTCAGGGCTACCCTGCCCCAGAAATCCGCGCACCGTCATCTGACACAACTGATCCTCCAGCGCGCCAAGCCCAAAGACATGATGCACCCGGCCCTGCTCATAAAGGGCCGCAATCGGCTCGGCCCGCGCCGCCTTGCCCCGGCTGGCCCGTACCGCCCGGTATGACACTAGCGGATCAATCCCGCGCATCACCGTCTCAACCAGTTCACCGCCCTGATTGACCTCAGCCACCAGCCGCTCCGCCCCATGCCGGCGCATCGCCGCCAGCGCCTGCTCCGCCCATTGCAACGGCGTTGCCGACGCTATCGAAGCATCTTCCAGAACATAAGCCCGCCAATCCTGCGGTGGCCCCTGCATCACCACACCGGCAACGACAATCCCGCATTCATCCGACGCCTTGCCGGAACTCACCGGCGGATCAACCGCAACGATCACCCGATCCAGCTCAGGCACCTCGCGCACCCGGCCAGCCTCCAGCATCTCCGTCGTCCACAGCGCGCCCTCCAGATCGGTCAGCAACTCGCCCTCAAGCTCCTGCCGCCCCAGCCGCGTGCCTTCATAGCGCGCCGTCACCTTCTCCAGAAAACCCTCAGCCAGCCAGACCCGGTTCGCACGCGTCGGGGCCAAGGTCAGCACCGTCCCCGGTGCCTCCAGCAAATCCCGCAGCACTTTCACATTCTGCGGCGTGGTCGTCACAACCTGGCGCGGATCATCCCCCAACCGCAGACAGAACTGCAGCATATCCCAAGCCTCCTGCCCACGCTTCCACTTCGCCAGCTCATCCGCCCAGGCGCAGTCAAATTGCGGCCCGCGCATCGCATCCGGATCAGACGCCGAAAAACACTGCGCCTCCGCGCCGTTCGGCCACACCAGCTTGCGCCGTGTCGCCTGCCAGTCCGGCCGCCGGTCCGGCGGCGAACAGGCCAGAATTCCGCTATCCCCAAAAACCATCACATCGCGCGCCTGGTCATAGGTTTCCCCAACCAAGGCCACGCGGCGGCATTTCCCCGGGGCCTCGGGCACAGATCCCTCAACCTGCGCCCGGACCCATTCCGCCCCCGTTCGTGTCTTGCCCGCGCCGCGACCGCCCAGAACCACCCATGTGGTCCAGGCACCATCCGGGGGCAATTGATGCCCCGGATGGGCCCAGTGCTCAAACAGATAGGGCAAAGCCCTGATCGCGTTATCGCTCAGCGCGTCAAGAAACGCATTAACTTCCTCCGAGCCTGCCGATCCGATGACCTGCCCCCCGAAACTTCCCTCGTTCTGATGTAGAGTTTGCTCAACCTTTTGAAGGAGCAAACGAATGCGAAAGAGCCGTTTCACGGAAGTCCAAATCATTGGGATGATCAAAGA
>NZ_JBTLNE010000122.1:0-1312 GCF_054457435.1 Halovulum sp. GXIMD14793
CTCCCGAATATCCAGTGATAGCGATTTGCCCATGTTCCACCTCCAAATATAGTGAATCACAAAATCCGCATCGTGGGAATCCCACCGATTCAGATTTCAAGGACGGCGCTCTAGAATGATTGACATCTCACCAAAGCGAAGCTCTTTTTGCTTAAGAGTACATAAAATTGGAGATTGATTTATGCGCTATGTTTGGATGAATGCGGTTCTCTCGATATGTTGCATTGTCTCAGGGATTTCGTCTCCCGCGCTTGCTGGCACCGATGAGGTCTGCGGTATCTCAGCCAAGAATGTGCCCATGGAACTGGTCGAGCCTTTAGATAGAATTCGAACCGGCGATTATATCCAATTTGTAGACTTAATTGATCCTAATAAAAAAGTCGCGCCTGAAAAAAGGTTGAACTTGTCATCCGGTCTTGAGGAATATGCGGAAGATGGGTTCGCATCATGTACGGTTCTTATTTCAGAAAATAAAAAATTATATTATACTAGTTTTGTAGTATTTCACGACGATAGTAGAACCTTGTTCGCTTTTTTTGCGCTCGGGAACATTGGTGGAAAATGGGTTTTCATTAAAACTCATGTCTCTTCAGATTTTGATGAAGTATATGATTTTGTGAGGTGATTTATGGTTGAAGTATCTTTTGGATTATCAGTTGTAGACGGACAAGTTGGCCCCGACTGGCTTAATGTTAATGGAGATATATCTTTCTCCGCTACATTCGGAAAGGATGGGTATAGCGGCCCTAGTTTTTCAGGCGACGCTACTCTTTCCGGGACCGCCGGAGCGTTTACAGGAAGTCTTACAGCCCCAATAATTGGTGAGGGTGAACTAGGAAAAGGTGTGGGTTTAGGCTTTCCGGATAGTGAGTCTGATAGTTTTGGTCTCCCCGAGCTTAATGTCAGCTAGCAAGTCGACGAGGTCAATGACTTTCAGTTTATTGTTGCTGTTTTTTCGCTTGGTTTCAGGTTCCCAGAAAAAGAGCGAATCTACAATGGGACGGATTATGCTGTTTATGTGAAAGGCTGGGGCATGGTCCCAGTTACAAAAGATAACTTTGAGGAAAACTATAATAGAGTGGGGCGAGCGGAAACCCTGAGGGACTACTATCAAGAGCTTGGCGGCAATGGAGCGCAAGAAAAGAATCGCGCAATCAACCAATTTAAGAAGGATATCAGAGAAGTTGGTTTTGATGTGACCTGCCCCCCGAAACTTCCCTCGTTCTGATGTAGAGTTTGCTCAACCTTTTGAAGGAGCAAACGAATGCGAAAGAGCCGTTTCACGGAAGTCCAAATCATTGGGATGATCAAA
>NZ_JBTLNE010000123.1:0-1222 GCF_054457435.1 Halovulum sp. GXIMD14793
ATCGCAAAACCCGCAGGTCTATCAGGTGGAAATCAACAGCTGCCACAAGCGCCAGTGCCGCGCGAGCGGCTTCGTCCATGAGCCCTCTTTGAACGATGCTGCATCGCGTGCGAATGGCGTTTCTGTCGGAACGCGCGGTACGAAAGCGCTTCCAAATCATGTGGATTTTCGTTCAATGTGAGACTGCGGTGCACGGGAGGAGACCAACCAATGCCAATTGAAACCTGGACACTGTATGTTTTGACGGTTCTGGCGTTGATGAGTACGCCAGGACCAAGTCAGTTGTTGATGCTCACCAATAGTGGTGTTCACGGCTTCAGGCGCTCGCTATCGACCGCTGCAGGTGACCTTTCAGCAAACACCTTGCAGATTCTGGCGGCGGGTCTGGGACTAGCCGCTATTATCGCGGCCTCTGCGACAGCCCTTACCGTCATCAAGTGGGCGGGCGTTGCATATCTGATCTGGTTGGGTATCCGCATGATAAAACGAGCGAAACCTGATGACACAGGGGAGCTTGCCGACCGGAAGAGAGCTACTCTGCAAACCCTTTGGCTACAAGGCTTCCTGACGTCCGCTGCGAACCCGAAAGCTGTCGTTTTTTTCGCGGCACTCTTCCCGCAATTCATTGCAAGCGAAGCCGCTTTCTGGCCGCAGTTCCTGATATTGTCCGCAACTTACATCGCCATGGACGGGCTCTTTCTGTCTGCCTATGGGCTGGGGTCGAGTTGGATAGTCAAACGGTTCAAGGGCAGCGCACGTGTCTGGATCGAACGGATCGGCGGGGGCTTCATGATTGGCGCAGCATTGCTTCTAGGATTGAAGTCAATCTCGCGTCAATGAGCAAAAGCTGACATTCGTCAGAATTCCTGCAACGGCGGCTTAGTCTAAGATTTTTTGATGCGGGCCAGTGCGTTAGGGTTGTGTCGGGCGTTCTGGCCCGCGTTGACAAATCTGACAAGGTGGAAGCCGCGGGATGTCAGTGCCGGGCTATGGGGAAAGCGCAGGTCCCGGTCCCTGATATCGGTTAGAGTTTCGCGGATTTTTCCAAGTTTGGAGGCGTAGCGTCGTGGTCTTGGGCATGGGGTTGGTCGCGTTTATCGGCCTTGACCTGCCCCCCGAGGCTCCCTCATTCATAACGAGAGTCTGCGGGTCTGGTTTTCATATTCGTTGGTTTCGTTTTGGGCAAGCGCGCCGGGCGCGGAGCCCTCAAATTGCTCAAGCG
>NZ_JBTLNE010000124.1:0-1181 GCF_054457435.1 Halovulum sp. GXIMD14793
TTTGATCATCCCAATGATTTGGACTTCCGTGAAACGGCTCTTTCGCATTCGTTTGCTCCTTCAAAAGGTTGAGCAAACTCTACATCAGAACGAGGGAAGTTTCGGGGGGCAGGTCACAAACCACCTCGCGCGATGTCAGTATGATCTTCAGCGCTTCCGGCGGCACTGTCAGTGCCCAAGGCTCCACCAGAATGGGATTTTCCTGCGTCGCTGTTTGCAGATATATGACACCCTTGGTGTCAACATATTCCACGGTGCCCTGAATAATCGGGAAATCCGAAAACAGCCCCTTGCCCTCGGGCAGTGCTGGCGTTCCAACTATGAACATCGGTAGAGTCAGGAAGCCCACTTTGAGGGCGGTAAAATATCTCTCGTATTTCATTTTGCGTTTAAGAACAATGCAATCAGGCTGATGCCAGGATTCATCATTGCCCCCATGGAAACTGCTTCTAAAAAGGAATCGCTCACTACCACTTTAGCGAAGGGTGCTGCGGGGCGAAGCCTGCGTCAACCCGTTTGTCCGCCATCACATCAGAGGCTTCCTGCAGAACAGTCCGGTTATCGTCGGATTGCCGCTCTTCTGAGGGATGCAGGCTGGATGGTGAACGACAAGCGTGTGGAACGACTGTGGCGGCGCGAGGGGCTCAAAGTACCCATGAAACAACCGAAGAAAGGGCGTCTCTGGCTGAACGATGGCTCATGCGTCCGGTTGCGGCCAGGGTATCGCAACCATGTTTGGTCCTATGACTTCGTGCATCATCGAACCGATGACGGGAAGCCTATCGCGCGGCGTGCTCGGATCAGCGGGCCTGGGACTGCGCAATGCGACCCAAATCATGTAAGCTCTCTTTCAACGAGCCATTGTGTCACCTGATTGCACGCAAGTTGCGTCGGAAATGGTCACCGCAGCAGATCGCTGGTTGGCTTAAGCGCAAGCACCCAAACGAAGAGCAGCACCGCGTGTCACACGAAACCATCTATCGCAGCCTCTATGTGCAAACCCGTGGGGTCCTGAAGAAAGAATTGCAGGAGTGTTTGCGCAGCCCGCGCGCCATTCGAAGGTCACGGTACGCAACCCAGAAAGGGTTGAAGCTGCGCAAGATTAAGGATGCGGTCCCGATCAGTGAACGGCCTCCTGAGGTCGAGGATCGGGCCGTGCCGGGACACTGGGAAGGCGACCT
>NZ_JBTLNE010000125.1:0-901 GCF_054457435.1 Halovulum sp. GXIMD14793
CTTGAGCAATTTGAGGGCTCCGCGCCCGGCGCGCTTGCCCAAAACGAAACCAACGAATATGAAAACCAGACCCGCAGACTCTCGTTATGAATGAGGAAGCCTCGGGGGGCAGGTCAGCACCGCTGAAGGGGTCGAGATCAAATTCATTCTGAACAATGGCCGCCAAGCCATCCATCCCCTTTCGGAAGTCGACCGGCTTACTGGCCACGTAGAATTTGAAGTTGCCCGCTGGAGAAATCATGATCCGCTTTCGAATGCACGGATGAGGCCGACCAAGCCAGCGACGGGGTAGTCAGATGGCAGCAACAATTCACAACCGGCGCGTTTGAAAACAATGTGAGACATCTCAGTTTGTTTTACTGGCACATCATGTTGAACTTTGATCTCAGCAAATACTGGTGCCCTTTCCTGAACCTTTTGTCGCTTTGCCGAATTCCTTTGCTTCGGCCCCTTCCGCCAAGCATAGGCCGTTTTGTCGGAAATCTGGCACGTTTTCTGGACGTCACCGATTGAGAGCGTGCCGGATCTCATACGCTGCGCCATTTCGCGCTTGAATTTAGTGGGCCACAGACGGCGGCCATCTTTTCCAACGGGGATGGAATAGCCGAAAGCGTGGAAGACTTTGTCGATTTTCTGATCACTTGAGAGCGCACCTAATGTTTGAGTGTTCATGATGCCTGTATCCTTTTTGGAGACATCATATTTTCTCAAGTCGAATGTGCTAAGCCCCCATTTAGGGGGTCAGATGCAACGCTTACAGACGAACGGTATCTGCGAGCGGTTCCACAAGACGATCCTGCAGGAGTTCTACCAGGTCGCGTTCCGAAAGAAGCTCTACGACAGCATCGACGCGCTGCAGGCCGATCTGGATGAATGGCTGCACCATTACAACCACGAGCGC
>NZ_JBTLNE010000126.1:0-896 GCF_054457435.1 Halovulum sp. GXIMD14793
ACCTTCGAAGCGCTTTTCAAATCCGTTGCACAAACATGCGACCTCTTCCCACCAGACGAGTGCCGAAATCTCTTCAAGGCTGCCGGGTATGTTGCAGATTAAATGGACGGTGCTCTAGAATGATGGCGCGTCTAAGACAGTCCCATCAAACGTGGTCATCATCATAAGGTCATTGCGAGCAGAATGGTTTACAATAACAGATCGCGGACGAAGACCGAACTCAACGAAGCCAAGCGATCTGTAGAGCCTGACTGCTCGCTGATTAGATGCGTCAACTGTCAACTCTGATTGCAGCAAACCATCCACTTTCAACTGTTCGCAAACGCTTTCCATCAGCGTCCGCCCGATACCCCGACCTTGTGATTTCTCGTGCACGTATATTGGCCCTATATCTGCAGTGTGTTTAAGACGTTCTAGACCACCGCGTCGGGCGACAACGAAGCCAACCAATCTCTCATCATGGTCAAAGGCTCCGATGTAGTAACCGCTATCTATGTTACTGGCAAAGCTGCTGTCCGGTATTGCCAATAGCTCCTCTTCAGTCAGCAAGAAGTAAACTGGCGCAGTTCGTAGGGCTTCAGCCCAAAAAGTCCGAAGAGTTGCGGCGTCTCGTGCTGTCAGTCGGCGAAGCATACCTGTTTTGTCCTCACGATATAAAATTTGGCATCCACAATTATTCAGAAATTTGGTTGTTAATGACTTCGGAACTAGAATGAAAGCTGTCATTCGTTCGGCAGACGCAAATGACAGCTTCGTCCTGTGGTTTCAACAGGTGAGCGCAACACAGGCTTCAAATTTCTCCGCTGGGGTTTGGTATTGCAAGGTTTTCCGTGGCCGCTCGTTAAGCTGGCGTGCGACGGCGCTGAGTTTGGCTTGACTAAAGCGTTTCGGGATAA
>NZ_JBTLNE010000127.1:0-870 GCF_054457435.1 Halovulum sp. GXIMD14793
CAAAGCCTCATTCCGCCGGATCGCAACACGCTATGAAAAAACTTCAGCCAACTTCATGGCCATGATCAAACTCGCATCTATCAGGCTATGGTGTCAGTTTTACGAGTCCGCTGCCTAGTTTGTTTTGTCTGATGAGTGTAGATTTTGGTATCCCATAGGATGTCTGGATCGATGTCGCGTATGGATGTTTTGGGCCGATATCTACTATAGCCAGCGCCTTTGAAGTTATCTAGGCAGAGGTATGGGTTTTGTTCGCCATATCCTTTGCTTGAGCGCTTGGTTGCTGTTTTCGATATTCGTAAGTGCAACTGCATTTTCGGCACCTAGATATGAGCAGGACCGCGCCGAACTGATCGGCGGCTTCCACTATAACGCCAACGATGCGCGTTACGACATCATGCGGTCTTTTGGGCATGATATCTACGGGCAAGCCCGAGCTGATGCGTTCCCCGCCATTGCCTTCATCGACTGGATTGCGGGTACGCGAGGTCGGCAGCCGTCAGTTCGTCGAAGGTCAGATGATGGACATCATCGCGGGCCGCGCCGCCTCGCTGGCCCGGGAGGAACAGTATGCGTCACTCGCCTTGAATTCGGTGGTCGGCGTTGTCAGAGAGGGCGGCTTTGAGACCTGGGGCGCAGCGCATTGCGGTGGTCTTTATGATGCGGTCTGCATGGCGGCGTTCCAGAGGCAAGGAAACTTTGAGAACCTGCAGGACTCGACGCTGAATGCGTTGCTGATGGCCGGAGGCGGGGTGACCTGCCCCCCGAAACTTCCCTCGTTCTGATGTAGAGTTTGCTCAACCTTTTGAAGGAGCAAACGAATGCGAAAGAGCCGTTTCACGGAAGTCCAAATCATTGGGATGATCAAAG
>NZ_JBTLNE010000128.1:0-844 GCF_054457435.1 Halovulum sp. GXIMD14793
CCGGTCTGCCATAGACCCGGACAAGCGCATCCAGTTCCCGCGCGACGCGGGCACCCGAGATACTGGTGTCGGCCATCAGGCACAGGTTCTCGCGGCAGCAATCATCGTTCACCGCCAGAATGCGGAACCGGCGGGACGCCCCGAACGTGTCTGACAGGAAGTCCAGCGACCAACGTTCGCCCGGTCTCAGCGCCTCCGGCATTGGTGTCCGCGATCCCCGCGCCCGTTTGCGGCCCCGTCGTCGCCTGACACCCAGCTTCTCATCCGTGTAAAGCCGATAGAGCTTCTTGTGGTTCATGATCATCCCCTTGCGTTCCAGCATCACGCCAATCCGCCGATAGCCGAACCGGCGGCGCTTGGCAGCGACGGCCTTCATCTCCTTGCGTATCTCGGGATTGTCCAGCGGGCGTTCACGCCGGACCGTCTTCGGATCGACACCGACAAGTCGGCAGGCCCGGCGTTGCGAGATGTCATGATCCCGCATCGCCCTGAGCGCTGCCTCTCGCCGCTCATTCGGCGTCGTCAGTTCTTTCCCAAAAGATCCTTCAGCACCACGTTGTCCAGCATGGCGTCGGCCAGCAGCCGCTTGAGCTTGGCATTCTCGTCCTCCATCGCTCTCAGCTTCGCGACGTCAGACACCTCCATGCCGCCATACTTCGATTTGTATTTGTAGAACGTGCCCTGGCTGAGACCGTGCTTGCGGCACACCTCTGCCGTCGGCATCCCGGCTTCCTGTTCTTTGATCATCCCAATGATTTGGACTTCCGTGAAACGGCTCTTTCGCATTCGTTTGCTCCTTCAAAAGGTTGAGCAAACTCTACATCAGAACGAGGGAAGTTTCGGG
>NZ_JBTLNE010000129.1:0-784 GCF_054457435.1 Halovulum sp. GXIMD14793
GGCGGCAGATAGAGGAACCAGCAGCCGTGGTCGCGCAGGGCCTGTGCTGCCTCCTTGTTCCGATGGGTCGCCAGGTTATCGAGAATGACGACGGTGCCGGGGGCGATCTCTGGCACAAGCACTTCGCGGGTGTAGGTGGCGAAGGCGGGACCGTTCATTGCGCCTTTGATGACCCATGGCGCAATCAGGGCTGGTGTCAGACCTGCGATCAGCGTCTGTGTGCCCCAGTTGCCAAAGGGCGCATCCATCATCAGGCGTTTCCCTCGTTTCGCCCTGCCGCGCAAGCGTGTGAGATTCGTCTTCACCGCCGTTTCATCAATGAAGACAACGCGATCCGGCAAGGCGGCAATGGCGGGAAGCCGATGCTTGAACCACTCGGCGCGCTGCTGCTTTACCTTGGCACGGCGGCGCTCGGCGGCAACCAGCGACTTTTTTTGTACGTGAACCCGAGCCGCGTCAGCAGGTTGGCGATGGAGGAGTGGTGCACCCGCACGCCCTCCGCCTCGGCAAGCGCATCGCGCAATTCGAAAAGCGTGATGTCGGGGTCCTGGGCAACCAACTCCTCAAGGAAAGCCTGATGCGGGGCCAACTTTCCCCTGCCGCGCGGTGGCCCCTGGGGGGCGGGTTCGGCATGTCCCACGGTCCGAACCTGACGCGCCCACCGCGCGCCTGTCGCAGGCGACAACTTCAGACGCAACGCCGCCGCGCGACCGCTTAAACCTTCCTCAATATATCTTTGAAACCGCGTCCTGAGTGCTGATGGCAAAGGTGCTGACATGATCCA
>NZ_JBTLNE010000130.1:0-688 GCF_054457435.1 Halovulum sp. GXIMD14793
TGCCGGGCAGTGACTGCCTGTCTGTCAAAGTCCGTCTGCTCAAGATCGCCTCCCGTTTTTGATCTTGAATCAAACGAAAGATGATTTGGGAATCCCCTAAATGCAGACGCCGCCTAGGGCCAAATGGCGCCTGACACGCATGTTCCTAGGGCCTGTTAACACTTAATCATCTCCACGATGAGGGCGACGTTCAGAAAGGCGCGGTACATGACGTCCAGCTTTTCGAACCTTGAGAAGATGCGCCGGTATCCTTTCAGCCTTCGGAACAGGCGTTCGACCTCGTTGCGCCTCTTGTAGAGGGTGCGGTCGTAGTCCCATTTGACCCGCCGGTTTGCCTTCGGAGGGACAACCGGAACCATGCCCAAGTCGAGCACCAGTTGTCGCGTTTCGTCGCCCTCATAGGCCCGGTCCATAATCATTGCAGCGCCTTGGGGCGGTGACCGCCAGCCTTCCAGCAGGGAGCGGCCTTCGGGCGCGTCGTGCGCATTCCCACCAGATAGGCTGAATGTCAGGGCAAACCGGTCGTTTGCAGCGATCAGGTGGACTTTGGTGGTCCAGCCACCACGCGATTTCCCAATCGCCTGCGGGCCGTTTTTTTGGGCGCGCCGGTACCGTCCGTTGCCCGGCAGGTGATTGCAAAGCAATCACTGAGAGGGAGGGTGGACCTTGACGCTGGTGCTGTCGAGGC
>NZ_JBTLNE010000131.1:0-684 GCF_054457435.1 Halovulum sp. GXIMD14793
AGGTGATCCCGGCTCGATGTAGGCTGTTTTGGCGCCGACCGCCGCAATCCAATCCCTGACAGCCTGAGCAATGAACTCTGGGCCGTTGTCTGACCGGATGTAGGCAGGGACGCCACGCAAGATGAACAAATCGGTCAGTGCGTCTATGACCTCGGTCGAGTTCAGCTTCCGCTTGACCCGGATCGCCAAGCACTCCCGGCTATGTTCGTCCAGGATGTTCAGAGTCCGGAACGCTTTCCCGTCATCGGTTCGATGATGCACGAAGTCATAGGACCAAACATGGTTGCGATACCCTGGCCGCAACCGGACGCATGAGCCATCGTTCAGCCAGAGCCGCCCTTTCTTCGGTTGTTTCATGGGCACTTTGAGCCCCTCGCGCCGCCACAGTCGTTCCACACGCTTGTCGTTCACCATCCAGCCTGCATCCCTCAGAAGAGCGGCAATCCGACGATAACCATAACGACCATACTGGCGCATCAACTCGATCATGTCAGACACCAGGCGGCTTTCGTCAGCGTGCCCAATTGGTAATCGCCTTTGTGTGGATCGGTGCTGCCCCAGAACCCGGCAGACCCGACGTTCAGACACCCGCATCTCATTGCGAACGTGATCGATACAGGCGCGACGGCGCGAGGGGCTCAGTAGTTTCCCCGCGCGGCCTCTGACAAGATGAGCTTGTCCAGC
>NZ_JBTLNE010000132.1:0-679 GCF_054457435.1 Halovulum sp. GXIMD14793
AGGTCGAACGCGGCACGGTTCATCGGGCCATCCAGCACCCAGGGCGCGCTGAGTTCGTCGATCCGCAGGCCTGCGATGAAGGTTTGCGTGCGCCAATGGCCAAAGGGCGCGTCTGCTTCGAGCCGGATCCCTCGGGCGGATCGGCCCCGAAGCCGTGTCATCTTGGTCGTGACAGCTGTTTCATCAATAAAGACCAGCCGGTGCGGCTCAAGGCGCATCCTCGGCATCCGGCGGTGCTGCCACTCGTATCTGGCGGCACGGACGCGCTTGCGCAGCCGCTCCGTCGCGATCAGGGATTTTTTTATATGTGTACCCGAGGCGATGGATCAGATGACGCGACAACATCGCCGGTGTGGCGGCGAGATCGTGTTCCTGCTTCAGCGCTTCAGCCAGTTCAGGCATCGTAATGTCTGGTTCGGCGTCCACCCGCAACTTGAGCCAGTTTGATACCCTGTCGAGCTTGCTGCGCCGAGGGCGGCCCTGAGGCGCGGTTTTCACACCACCCGTTCGCCTCTTGCGCTGCATGATCCGAACCGCGCTCGCCGCCGAAATCCTGAGCCTACGCGCCGCCTCATGGCAGGAGAGCCCCTCATCAACCAGAGCGACGACACGCTCCCGAATATCCAGTGATAGCGATTTGCCCATGTTCCACCTCCAAATATAGTGAATCACAAAATCC
>NZ_JBTLNE010000133.1:0-678 GCF_054457435.1 Halovulum sp. GXIMD14793
GTTTTGCTTGATCTCATCAAAACCATGGGAAGGGCAATCTATCCTACGAAGTTCGAAGCAATCAAACCCGTGAATGCTGCAATATTGGTCAGAATGTGGGCAATTGTCGTCCATCCCGTCTTACCCGTTCGAAAGGCGACAAACGTCCAGAACACGCCCAAAACAAATCCACCGCCAACCAATGCTAGAACGCCACCTTCGTAGGTCACACCATACGCAGAACCAAGCGCCAGATGCCAAATCCCAAACAGTGTAGCGCTCACCGCCATGAGCTTTGCGCTTTGGCGACGTCACTCACGAATCTCTTGCTTCTCGTCGACGGGGCTGTATCCATTTGCGTGGGGATATTGATTAATGGGATTGGTGCTATGCTTTGTCGGATTCTGTCTGCGGTTGCTCTGTCTTCTTTTTTGCTGCAACTTCTCTGGCCCAGGATGTGCCGGTTCATGCGCGTTCCAATAGTGTATCGGTCGCAACGGAGGCCGGTTCGACCGTGGTGCTTGACGTCTCTGAGCGGATCGATGTCACTGAAGACATTGCCACTTATGCCTGGACGCTGGTGACGCGGCCCGCCCTGAGTGTGGCCGAGATTTCGGGATCGGATCAGCTGCGGGCGTCCCTGGTTCCAGATGTACCGGGTCATTACCAAGCGCGCCTGTCGGTTCTTGATGCCGGCGG
>NZ_JBTLNE010000134.1:0-667 GCF_054457435.1 Halovulum sp. GXIMD14793
TCGAAGAGTATCGAGAGGTCCACGGGGTCGAGCCGATCTGCAGGGTGCTGCCGATTGCCCCGTCCATTGCCCGGCAGTGCATTTGCAAAGCAAATGTCACGAGAGGGGACATTCTATGCTCATGCCGCCATTGCCAATGATCCTGATCTGGCATCGGACCGGGCCAAACGGGATGCAATCGATCGCAGGAAGATCGAGGACGCTTTTGATGGCAGCGGCAAGCGCTATGGTGCCCGTAAAATCTGGCATGATCTGCGCCGCGACGGCCATGACATTGCGCGCTGCACAGTGGAACGGCTGATGAAAGCCAAGGGAATACAGGGTGTTGTGCGGGGGCAAAAGCCGATCACGACCAACCCTGACACATCCCAGCCATGCCCGGATGACAAGGTCAATCGCGACTTCACAGCCGACATGCCAAACCAGCTCTGGGGTCGTCCATGCAGGCGCCACTGGTTCAAGCCCAGTGGACGACGACTTCACCTATGTCTCAAGCTGGCAGGGCATGGTGTACGTCGCCTTCATCATTGATGTCTTCGCCCGCAAGATCGTCGGGTGGCGGGTCTCGACATCCATGACGACCGGTTTTGTTCTGGACGCTTTGAACCAGGCCATATGCCAGCGAACTCCTTCAGGGGACCTGGTGCACCATTCGGACCGCAGGTCG
>NZ_JBTLNE010000135.1:0-658 GCF_054457435.1 Halovulum sp. GXIMD14793
GGTTCTGTCGCAAATTTTTCAGTTCGCTGTTGATTTTCGTTTCTGTTATGCCCTCTGCAAAAAAAAGGCAGGCGAAATGGCTATCAATTTCAAAGGGGCGCATTACCCTAAAAGCGTGATCCTATATGCAGTGTTTTTCTACGTCCGATACGCCGTTTCCTATCGTGATCTGGAAGGGATTATGGCTGAGCGCGGCGTCACAATCGACCACGCCACGTTGAACCGGTGGGTGGTGAAATATGCGCCGCTCGTTGCTGCGAAAGCCCGGAAAAACAAGCGGTCCACGGCAGTTTCGTGGCGGATGGACGAAACTTATATCAAGGCCAAAGGAGAGTGGACCTGTCCTTACCGCGCCGTCGATCGTGACGGTCAAACTCTTGATTTTATGCTCTCAAATCGACGTGATACCGCTGCTGCGCGGCGGTTTTTCAAGCAAGCCATCAAGACAAATGGCGTTCCTGATCGGGTTGCTATCGATAAAAGTGGGGCCAATCTGGCGGGCCTTCAGGCGGTCAATGTGATCCACAAAGTCACCGGTGAAAGGCGACTGATCGGGATTATGCAGAGTAAGTATCTAAACAACATCGTCGAGCAGGATCATCGTTTTATCAAGCGGATGACACGGCCGATGCTGGGCTTTAAAGCCTTTCACTCTGCC
>NZ_JBTLNE010000136.1:0-650 GCF_054457435.1 Halovulum sp. GXIMD14793
TCACCTTGCGATCCTTCCGCCCCTTGCCCTGCACGACATGGATGAGCATCCGGTCGCTATCGATATCGCTCGTGGTAAGGTTGCAAACCTCGGAAGCTCTCAAACCTGCACCGTAGGAAATGCTGAGCGCAGCACGGTATTTGAGCCCCGGCCCAGGCGCGACCGCCAGAAGCTCGGAAACTTCCTCGGCGCTGAGCACCGCGGGCAGTTTGCGCGGCTGCGTGCGGAACTGCATGTACCGCTTCATCTCCTCGCGTCCACAGGTCATCGAGAAGAAGAAACGTAGCGCGGTAATGCGGGCATTGTAGACCGAGGGCGTAACCCCGGTATCCGTCATGTGAAGCTGGTATGCGCGAAGCTCTTCCGTCGTCGCCGTATCGGGCGAGCGCCCCAGAAACCCGGCGAAATCCTTCACCGCCCGGATATGTGCTCGCTGAGATTGGGGTCCCAGACCTCGAATGCGCATATCCTCGATCATCCGCTCCCGAAGCGGTGTTGTTCTCTCCTCTGTCATTGGAACCTCCTGTGTCGACTGAGAAAGCCCCAATCGTCAGACAGGTCAGCCAAATCGCAAAACCCGCAGGTCTATCAGGTGGAAATCAACAGCTGCCACAAGCGCCAGTGCCGCGCGAGCGGCTTCGTCCATGAGC
>NZ_JBTLNE010000137.1:0-624 GCF_054457435.1 Halovulum sp. GXIMD14793
ATCGCATGAAGGTGATGCGCCTGCCGACTGGCGAGGTCATCCGCCGCTTTCTGATGCATGTTCTTCCTGATCGGTTCCACCGCATTCGGCATTATGGATTCCTCGCAGGCACCCGCCGTAAGGACAAAGTCGCCAAGATCCGTGATTTGCTCGGTGCAATTGCAACGGCTGAGCCAGCCCCAGCGATCGACGATCCCGCGCCGCCGCTCACATTGCGGGAACCGTGCCCCGATTGCGGAGGACCCATGCGCATCATCGAGACCTTCCGGCGCGGACAGAACCCCCGAACCCGAGCGCCGCCAAGAAAGCAGGCCGCATGATGAAGAGCCCGTCTTTGAAACATTCTCCGATCCGACAATTGACGCGTCGGTCAACGATGCGCTTTGGCCAACGCACGTCCTCGCCCCACAAGCCGATAAAAACTGCCCCGGCAAGACCCACGATGGTTCCTGAAACTACCACGAAGGCCATGAAGCCAAACAACCAAGCTCAGCAAACCCGGCGAAACATCAAACAATATCAGGGACAGATGCCTGCGCTTTCCCCATAGAGCGGCACACGCATCCCGCAGCTTCCACCTTGTCAGAGTTGTCAACGCGGGCCACACCGCCAGAAACAAACCTA
>NZ_JBTLNE010000138.1:0-565 GCF_054457435.1 Halovulum sp. GXIMD14793
TGTCCGTCGTCATATAAAATGGAACATCAGCGCGGTTTGAGCAATGGAGTCTCTGGCTCATTTGTTTGATTGATTATGCGGCTTGTTTTTGATGTTGCAAGCGGCGGTGTTTGATTGTCTGTCTCTTGATCCTTTTCCTTTCTCTGAGAATGGCTTTGTCGCGGCCGAAGTAGACATCGGCAGGTGTCACGTTGTTCAGGCTCTCGTGGTAACGCTGGTTGTTGTAATAATCGACGCATGCCTCGATCTGGCGTTCGAGATCGCCGGGAAGGTAGTAATTTTCCAGCAGCACGCGGTTCTTCATGGTTTGATGCCAGCGTTCGATTTTGTCTTGGGTTTGGGGATGAAACGGGGCGCCACGGACATGATCCATATTTTGCCCTTCCAGCCATTCGGCCAAATCACCCGAGATGTAACAAGATCCGTTGTCGCTCAGCAGGCGAGGCATGTGCCGAACGACGGCTTGATCGCATCCGGACGCCGCCAGAGCCAGCTCAATTGTGTCAGTCACGTCCTCGGCCCGCATGTTCGTGCAGAGCTTCCAGGCGATGATATAGCGGCTGTA
>NZ_JBTLNE010000139.1:0-548 GCF_054457435.1 Halovulum sp. GXIMD14793
GCATAGAATGTCCCCTCTCGTGACATTTGCTTTGCAAATGCACTGCCGGGCAATGGACGGGGCAATCGGCAGCACCCTGCAGATCGGCTCGACCCCGTGGACCTCTCGATACTCTTCGATGAAGCCGATCATCGCTTGAACGGGCGGTCGAGCTCCGTCCCGCTGCGCGGCAGTCGCCGCTTGCGGCGATGAGAACGGGGGCAAAATACGCTGATGCCTTCTTCAGGATCTCATTGGCTTGGCGCAGCTCCCGAACCTCCCGCTCAAGATCTTTGATCCGATCCTTCTCGGCACTCGTCAGGCCGGCCCGCTCTCCGGCATCACGTTCCGCCTGCTGACACCAAACGCGCAGACTCTCCGGAGAACAGCCAAGCTTCGGCGCAATCGCACGATAAACCGCATTATCGCTGATGTACTCTGAGCGGTTCTCGCGGAAAAGCCGGATGCCGCGTTCACGCAGCTCGGCCGGATAAGCGGGGGTATGTTTCTTCTTTGTCATAAGGCTCACCTTTGAACCAATCACTCTCCGGTAAACCCGGGGCGGTTCA
>NZ_JBTLNE010000140.1:0-546 GCF_054457435.1 Halovulum sp. GXIMD14793
GTCTCCGTCAAGGTCGGTAGATGCAAAGGCATCCAGAACAAGCGCTTCCCCGGCTTTCGCAACCCGGGACGTCCATCCGCTTGCCGCCACAGGAGCGATCCCGCTTGATGTGTCAAAAACGATCTCCGCCGCGCCAGACTGCAACCCGGTCGCATCGCTAACGATAAGCGCAACACCATAGACACCATGGTGATCTGGTGTGATGCCAAAGCGGATACCGGTACCAGTCAAGCCTGCAAGACTGCTGCCGGACGGTGCATCAGTCACCTGCCAGGCATAGCTCAGACGATCGCCATCCACATCTGTCGACACCGAACCATCAAACAACAGGCGCTGGCCGGTCCCGACAATACCACTAACCGCTATGGCCGCTTCGGGTGCGACTCCGTTGGTCCCGAGGTTAACGTCAATGCTCTGCAAAACACTGCCGCCGGCATCAAGAACCGACAGGCGCGCTTGGTAATGACCCGGTACATCTGGAACCAGGGACGCCCGCAGCTGATCCGATCCCGAAATCTCGGCCACACTCAGGGCGGGCCGCGTCAC
>NZ_JBTLNE010000141.1:0-522 GCF_054457435.1 Halovulum sp. GXIMD14793
AGGCTTCAAGTTTCCAGCCGATAACGTTGCGATGTATCTGCAGCGTTCATGAGTCGGGCTTTGTACGCCTTTTGTTCCACCAAAAGCCCAAATATGCAGCTTCGGGCCATCTAGGCCTTGTTCCAGGCTTTGCGTTTCGGGGTGACAGCAGGAAGTTGGACTCGAGGCATGATTTGCCCTCCTTGCCGCCCTCCGAACCCAAGCATCAGCACCGCGCTGACGTTGGAATGCTACTCGAAGACCTGATTGCATCCGACCTGCCACCGAGGAGTTTGTGCTCCAAACCTAATAGCAGCGCGAATGAATGGCCAGATTCACTGCCGCGTAACTGCGCTGAAGTCCTTGCTTGCGCAGAAATTCTTTCGCGGCGAGCGCGCGCAGCGAAAATTCAGCACTTCTCCTAAGGGCTCATGGACGAAGCCGCTCGCGCGGCACTGGCGCTTGTGGCAGCTGTTGATTTCCACCTGATAGACCTGCGGGTTTTGCGATTTGGCTGACCTGTCTGACGATTGGGGCTTTCTC
>NZ_JBTLNE010000142.1:0-507 GCF_054457435.1 Halovulum sp. GXIMD14793
ATCGGATACATCACACCGCAAGAAGCAGAGGAGAAATTCTACGAAACCTTGAAGGCCGCTGAAAAAGCAGCCTAACATTTGAACCAACCACTCTCCGGTAAACCCGGGGCGGTTCAGTCGTGCTGAGTATCGAGGAAGTGTTCGAGTTGCTGAAGGTGGCACCCGGACCGGGGCTGAAGTATCGCGCGGCGCTCAGCATTTCCTATGGCACAGGGCTGCGTGCGTCGAAGGTGTGCAACCTCAAAGTCACTGACATCGACAGCGACCGGATGCTGATCCATGTCGAACGCGGTAAAGGCGGCAAAGACCGCAAGGTGATGCTGTCACCGGGTTTGTTGGGCCTGCTGCGCGATTATTGGAAAGAAGCGCGTCCCGATGGCTGGCTTTTTCCCGGAAAGCCTCGGATCAATCCGATCTCACCGCGCCAGCTGCACCGGGCATTTAGCGCAGCCAAGCACGTGGCCGGTATCAAGACGCCGAGGAGCGCGTTGCACACGCTGCGCCATA